>JAOUIH010000147.1 GCA_029884165.1 Gammaproteobacteria bacterium
GATCGAAGTGCCCAACGTAAAGATGACCCCTGGCGAGGAGTCGCTCGAGCTCATTTTCGCGCCGGGCTGGCTGGCCGAAAACCCGCTGACGGTCGCGGACCTGGACCGCGAGGCGCAGTATCTCGGACGGGCCGGCTACAGCCTTGTTTTCGAGCGACCGCCGGGCTGATCAGGTCGCTGCGGCCAGGCTTGCAAGGAAAGCCTGCTGTGCTGCGATCGGCGTCGCATCGCCGGGCGACACCCGGACGTAGCCGCCGTCGCCACGAAGTTCCCAGGCCTGGACATTGTCTGCGAGTAACAGGTCGAGGTCGTCCCGGAGCCGGTCCTTGAGCTTGCGCTGGTTGATCGGGAAGCAGGTCTCGGTTCGCCTGAAGAAGTTGCGATCCATCCAGTCGGCGCTCGAGCAGAAATACTCATCCCTGCCGCCGTTCCGGAAGTAATAGACGCGCGAATGTTCCAGGAATCGACCGATGATCGAGCGAACCCGGATGTTATCGGACAGGCCGGGTACGCCCGGGCGCAGCGAACACATGCCGCGGACGACAAGGTCGATCTGCACACCGGCGGCTGATGCGCGATACAGCGCACCGATAACCTGCGGCTCGATCAGCGCATTGATCTTCGCGACGATGCGCGCTTCGTTGCCCGCCTTTGCGTGGGCGATCTCTCGATCGATCTTCTCGATCAGCGTTTCGAACAGGTGGAACGGCGCCGTGATCAACCGCTCCAGGTTCTCGGACGCCGTGAGGCTGGTCAGCTGCAGAAAGACCTTGTGCACATCTTCGCCAAGTTTCTGGCTGCTGCTCAGGTAACTGTAATCCTCGTAGACGCGAGCGGTTCCCGGATGGTAGTTGCCGGTGCCCAGGTGCACGTAGCGAACCAGCTCACCCTGCTCACGCCGGACGACCAGTGCCATCTTGGCGTGCGTCTTGAAGCCGACGAGGCCATACACCACGTGCGCACCAGCTTCCTGCAGGCGATTGGCCAGCGAGATATTGGCGGCCTCGTCGAATCGAGCCATCAGCTCGATTACGACCGTCACCTCTTTCCCGGCATGAGCCGCCTTGGCCAGGTGTTCAACGAAAGGCGACTCGGCGCCTGTCCGGTAAAGTGTCTGCTTGATCGCAAGTACGTCCGGATCGCTCGCCGCCGCCGCAATGAAATCGACCACCGGTGTGAACGACTGGTAGGGATGATGCAGCAGGATGTTCTTCTTGCCGAGGATCGAGAAGAGGTCCTGCTCGGTTCGCAGTTCGTCCGGCATACCGGGCGCAAACGCAGGAAACAGCAGATCCGGCCGGTTCGCCATATCGCAGACGGCTGCCATGCGGTTCAGATTGACCGGCCCGTTTACGCTGAAGAGGTCATCGCGGTCCAGCGAGAAGTGATCCAGCAGGAAATCGCACAGGTCCTCGGGGCATTCCTTGCTCACTTCAAGGCGGACCGCGGCACCGTACCGGCTGGCTGCGAGCTGGCCCTCGAGTGCGCGCACGAGGTCATCGACTTCCTCGTCGTCGACGTAGAGATTGCTGTTGCGCGTTACGCGGAACTGGTAACAGCCATCGACCTTCATGCCCGGGAACAGCCTGTCGACGTTGGCGTGGATGATCGACGAAAGAAAAACGAAAGTCTGGACGCCGGTTTCGGACAGCTCATCCGGCAGCCGGATGACGCGCGGCAGCGAGCGAGGAGCCTGCACGATCGCGCGGTGGCGGCGCCGTCCGAAGGCGTCCTTGCCATCCAGGCGGACGATGAAATTGAGACTCTTGTTCAGTATTCGCGGAAACGGCCGCGACGGATCGAGAGTAAGCGGCGTCAGGACAGGAACAATTTCCCGCTGGTAGAAGTCCGCGAGCCAGCGTCGCTGGTCCTTGGTCCAGCCTTCACGCTGCGGGAATCGAATACCTTCCTCTGAAAGTTCGGGCAACAGGGCCTTGTTGAACATGTCGTACTGGCGTCCGACCAGTTCGAGCGCGCGGAGCCTGATTTCGTCGTGCAGCTCCTTCGGTGTCAGCTTGTCGGGGCCGGGGGCAGGCGCACCGATTTCGAGGCGCTGCTTCAGGGCTGCGACCCGCACCTCGAAGAACTCGTCCAGGTTGGTGCAGGAAATACACAGGTAGCGCAGTCGTTCGAGCACGGGCACGCTCATGTCCTGGGTCTGCGCCAAAACGCGCCGGTTGAACTCGAGCAGGCTGAGTTCCCGGTTTATATAGGGGTCGGCGGTAAGTACGGGCGCGTCCATTTCGGCTCGTTGGCCAGGGGGCAGGCCAAAAGTATAGCAATGCAGGCGTTACGAAATATTTAACCAGTACGCAAATAGATGCCTCCGAGGATCTCGCTGCTCTGCGCGCCGGTGACGGCCGGCAGGTTGCCCGGCAGACCCAGCAGGGTCTGGCGAGCCAGCCAGGCGAATGCCGCCGCCTCTACCCAGTCCGGATCAAGCCCGTGCTCGGCGGTCGAACCGACCCGTGCCGGGGCCAGTTCACGTGCGAGCCTGGCCAGCAGTGCTGCGTTATGAGCGCCGCCGCCGCAGACAATGATCTCGGCAGCGCCAGGCGCCCACCGGGCAATCGAGTCCCGGATGCTGAGCGCCGTAAGCGCCAGCAGTGTCGCCTGGACGTCGGCGGGATCCGCCTCGATTTCGCCCAGATGACCTTCCAGCCAGGCGAGGTTGAAGTACTCCAGTCCCGTGCTTTTCGGCGGCGCGGCGGCGAAATACGGGTCATCGAGCAGTCGCTTGAGCAGTACCGGGTTCTCGCTGCCTGTCGCCGCCCAGGCGCCACGGTCGTCATAGTCCCTGGCGAGATTGCGTCGGGTCCAGGCATCCATGAGGGCATTGCCCGGGCCGGTATCGAAGCCGGTCGCCTCGCCGTCCGGGCCGGGGAGCGCGGTGATATTTGCGAATCCGCCGATGTTAAGCACGACGCGTTGCCGCGCCGTCTGCCCGAATAGCCAGGCATGGAACGCGGGCGCCAGGGGCGCCCCCTGCCCGCCGGCCGCCATGTCCCGCCGGCGGAAATCGGCGACGGTCGTGATGCCCGTGCCGTTTGCGATCAGGTTCGGGTCACCGATTTGCATGGTAAAGGGACGGTCTGCATCAGGCCGGTGCCGGATGGTCTGGCCGTGGCTGCCGATGGCTGCAACCTTGTTCGGATTTTGTCCCGAGTTGGCGAGCAACTCGAGTGTCGCATCCCGAAAGCTCTCGCCCACCCACTGGTCGAGGAAGCCGATCGTATCGACGCTCAGCGTTTCCGGTTGCGCCGCCGCAGATCTCAGACGCTCCTGCAGGATCCGCGGGTATGGATGACTATGTGTGGCAAGAGTCATGCACTGCCGGTTGCCGAAGCGAAATAATGCCGCATCGATGCCGTCCATGCTGGTGCCGGACATCAGGCCTATATAAAGGGCGTCCGGCGACGCGGAAACCGCCATGATGGTCAGTCGGTGCTAACCGCCGCCATCTCGGTGCGCTTGTATTGCAGAAGTTCATCGAGTATTGGCGTCGCTGTCGCCAGGAAATCCTGCATCTTGTCTGCGCTGATCGGGTCGGCCTGTGGCAGTTCGACAGTTCGCGGATTGCGATGCACGCCGTTGAGTTGGTATTCGTAGTGAAGGTGTGCCGCCGTTGCGAGTCCTGAACTGCCGACGTAGCCGATAGTCTGCCCCTGCCTGACGCGCGTGCCGATCCTGGCATCCTTTGCGAAACGCGACATGTGCGCATATAAAGTCGTGATATTGCCGCCATGCTGCAGGATTACCGTATTGCCGTAACCACCCTTGACGCTGCGGAAGATGACTTTGCCGTTGCCCGCTGCCTTGATAGGTGTCCCGGCCGGAGCCGCATAGTCAACTCCGCGATGGGCACGAATGGTATTCAGTATTGGATGGCGACGCTGCGGGTTGAATCGCGAACTGATGCGGCTGAAATCGACCGGGGCCCGGATGAATGCCTTGCGTACGCTGCGTCCCTCCGGCGTGAAATAGTCGGAGCGCCCGTCGTCGTCGATATAACGAATCGCCTGGTAGGTTCGTCCGTTGTTGTTGAATTCGGCGGCAACGATCTCGCCGTCGCTGACGTGTTCGTCGTCCTGCCAGACCTCCTCGAACAGCACGTAATAACTGTCCTCGGTCCGGATATCGAGCACGAAGTCGATGTCCCAGGCGAATATTCCGGCGAGGTTCATTATCACCTTGTCTGACAGCCCGGCCTCCGCTCCGCTCTCGAACAACGACGAGCTTATGCGACCGTAGGCAAGGCGCCGGCGGTACTCGACCGGCCTGTCGACGATCGATGCTTCGAAGGCGTTATCACCGCGAGTAACCAGGAGCGACGTCGTCAGGTCCAGTTCCCGCGACAGGCTGATGAGATCCCGTTCGCGATGCCGAATTTCCAGTTCGTCACCAGGCTTGAGGATGCGCAGGTGGCTCTTCGCTTCGGGGAGTCTAGCTATCTGGGCAAGGTCGCCGAGATCGATATCGTTGCGGCGAAAAATCCGGTCCAGCGTGTCGCCTCGTTTGACGGTGACCCTGAGCAGTTCGTAATCGTCGTCAGGATGGACAAGCGGGGGGTGGAAGCCGGTGGGGAGCACCGACGCGACGACCGGCCCATCCGACATTGTCATCGCCGCCGGCTCTGTCGCGTCGGCTCCAGCCATTTCGATGGCGACTGCGGGTTCGGCGGCGACTTCCGCCCGTGGCTCGGCCATCGGATCAGCCATCGGATCAGCCATCGGATCGGCCACCGGCACATCGGCTGCGGCGATCGAGTGTTCGTCGGCTGCCGTTTCATCGGAATTGCCGGCGGCATTTTGCAGGGCGAGCACGACTCCGACGCCGACGAGCGGCAACAGGATGCCCGCCGCAAACCAGGGCAGGCGTCTGCGCTGGCGCGAACGCGGAACCTGTGACGACTTGTAATCGTGAAGAAGCGGGCTTACCGGACGATGCACGCAGCGGCCCCCATATCGCTCGTTCGCGCTACTGTACAGGTAGCCATTCGATTCGTCAAAAGAAAGCCTTTAAAACTCATAGCCTTAACCCAAAGTACTGAACGCGATTCTGGAACCCGGCCTGGCGAGTCCCGCGACAGGCCTGCCGGTGCATACGCCCGCGCCGGACCCGGCCATGCGGGCGCGAAAATTTGCGGGCGGGCGGTTCGTCCGGTCGGCACGGGATGCTACAGTTCCGCTCCCGGAAAATCCCAGCGGAACAGTCATGTCAGATCTAGAGGCACAGCTTGCGGAGCTCACCCGCGGCACGGAGGAAGTCCTGCCGGAAGACGGGTTGCGCGAGCGCCTGCAGCGCAAGAAGAAGCTGATCGTCAAGGCCGGCTTCGATCCGACGGCGCCCGACCTGCACGTCGGCCATACCGTGCTGATCAACAAGATGCGGCAGTTCCAGGAGTTTGGCCACGAGGTAGTTTTTCTCATCGGCGACTTCACCGGAATGATCGGCGACCCCAGCGGCAAGAACGCGACGCGGCCGCCGCTCAGCAAGGAAGATATCCAGGACAATGCAAGGACGTACGAGTCGCAGATCTTCAAGATCCTGGATCCGGACAAGACGCGGGTCGAGTTCAACTCGACCTGGATGTCGGCAATGGGCGCAGAAGGCATGATCCGGCTGGCCGCGCAGCACACGGTTGCCCGCATGCTCGAGCGTGATGACTTCAATAAGCGTTTCTCGAGCGGGCAACCGATATCGATACACGAATTCCTGTATCCGCTGGTACAGGGCTACGATTCGGTGGCGCTGCAGGCCGACCTCGAGCTCGGTGGCACCGACCAGAAGTTCAACCTTCTCGTTGGCCGGCAGTTGCAGCAGAACTTCGGGCAGGACCCGCAGATCGTCATGACGACTCCGCTGCTGGAGGGCCTAGACGGCGTGCAGAAAATGTCGAAGTCCCTAAGCAACTACATCGGGATCACGGAACCGCCGGGCGAAATGTTCGGCAAGCTGATGTCGATTTCCGATGAGCTGATGTGGCGCTATTTCGAGGTCCTGAGCTTCCGACCGCTGCCGGAGATCGCGGGACTCAGGGCCGCGGTTCGCGGTGGACGCAATCCCCGCGACGTGAAGTTCGAACTGGCCGGGGAGATCGTCGCGCGCTTCCACGACAAAAAGGCAGCTGCCGCCGCGCAAGAGGAGTTCATCGCGCGCTTCCAGAAAGGCGCCATGCCGGATGAGATCGAGGACATCACGGTCCCGGCCGGTGGCAAGGGAATAGGTATCGCGCATCTGCTGCGGGAAGCCGGGCTCGTCGGCAGCACGTCCGAGGCTTTCCGCATGATCAAGCAGGGCGCCGTCCGCATAGACGGCGAGCGCCTGGAGGACCGGGATCGCCAGGTGCCGGCCGGCTCCACCCATGTCTACCAGGTAGGCAAGCGCCGTTTCGCCAGGGTGCGGGTAGCCTGAGGCGGCGGTCGGCCAGGGGCGGCAGATTCCGTGGTTACGGCCCGGCCGCTCCGGACCGGACCCGGATCCGACAACTGCGTCGGGCACCCCGGCCAGGCATCTGCGGGCTGCGCAAGCTGCTGGTAGAAACTTCCGGGCGTGGCCGACCTGAACCCGCTGCAGCCGATTTCGGAGGGCGGTGACAGAACGCCCGGGCGGTCGTTTTTGCCCCGTATTTCAGGCGGAAGAAGGGGGGCGGCACAGCAACGCGGAAGGCCGGGAAATCACGGCCTGGCGCCATTTTGCAGGATTTGAAAATAGTGGTTGACCGCGCCCGATTGACCGCTATAATGCGCCGCTCGCTGGGGCAACGGTGTGCCTCGGTCGGATCCCAAAATTAAGTTTGCAGGCCCCGAAGGACTGGTCAACAGCCACTGACGGCCTGTATAATTGTGGGTCCGCCAAGCAGGCGGAGTTGAACGAATGGGGCCCGACCCCATTTTTTTGACTGCCGGCTACCCGGCTCGTTCTTTAACAATACAATCAGATAATTTGTGTGGGTGCTCGCGTTTGAGTTGGCGATGTCCAAATCAAACGTGAGAACCGAGTTCAATTACTTGTAATTCGGGGATCACGTTCTTTGTTTGAAGCTCAACACCTTTAAGTGAAGAGTTTGATCCTGGCTCAGATTGAACGCTGGCGGCATGCCTAACACATGCAAGTCGAACGGAAACGATGGAAGCTTGCTTCCAGGCGTCGAGTGGCGGACGGGTGAGTAATACTTAGGAATCT
>JAOUIH010000148.1 GCA_029884165.1 Gammaproteobacteria bacterium
AAGTCCGCGTCGACGCTGGCGAGGTGCATCACCAGCACCGCATCGGCGCCCGTTTTCCCGACGATCTCGACCAGCGACTGGCGGGTCTTCGGCGTCAGCGTGTTCCTGTGCGAGGTGCTCGGCACCGCCCCGACTCCGCGGGCCTCGAGCTCGGCCGCAATGGCCCGCTCCAGTTCGCGGCTGTTGTCGAAGGAATCGAAGAGCGCGACGGCGAGTATGTTCCGGTACGGCGCGTCCGCCGCATCCGGTACCGCGTGGACGCGGGTAACCTGCGTGCCCGCGCCGCAGCCCGCCAGCATCGTGAACAGCACACCGGCGAGCAGCAGTGGATGGCGAATCAGCGCTCCGGACATCGGGCAACTCCGTCGACGAAAGCGCGGACGATCACACATCCGCGCCCAAAAGGCCATGCCGCGACGGCCCGGAGGCTGCGGTAGAATCCGGGAGACCCGCGCCACGGCGCCTGATCACGGTGGCACGCCCGCCCATGAGCGTCATTCAAGTCTCCACGCCTTACCTCGTGTTTCTCGGCGCGGTATCCAACCCGCTGGACGCCAAGACCGGCCGCGGCCTCGTCGACTGGCGCCCGGAGCAGTGCATTGGCCAGCTCCGCTACCCTGGCTGCCGCGTCGACCTCGGCCTGCCCGACATGAGTCCGGCCGAGGCCGTCGCGGCCGGCGCGAAGAGCCTCGTCATCGGCATTGCGCCCACCGGCGGACAGCTCGACCGGGCCTGGCTCGACACGCTCGCGGAAGCATTGAACGAGGGTCTCGATCTCGTCGCCGGCATGCACACGCGCCTGGCCTCGGTTTTCGAACTCGCAACCCGGGCGCAGGCGCTCGGGCGCCGGCTCGTCGACGTCCGCGTGCCGCCGCCGGGAATCCCGGTCGCCTCCGGCCGGCGACGCAGCGGCAGGCGGGTGCTGATGGTCGGGACCGACTGCTGCGTCGGCAAGAAGTACAGCGCGCTCGCCCTGCACCGCGCGCTGGAGGCGGCCGGCCGGCCGGCGACGTTCCGCGCGACGGGCCAGACCGGCATCCTGATCGCCGGATCCGGCATCCCGATGGACGCCGTCGTGTCGGATTTCCTGTCGGGTGCCGCCGAGGCGCTGTCGCCCGACAACGACGCCGGCCACTGGGACGTCATCGAAGGACAGGGCTCGCTGTTCCACCCGGCCTACGCGGCGGTGACGCTCGGCCTGATACACGGCTCGCAGCCGGACGCTCTCGTGCTGTGCCACGAGCACGGCCGCACGCAGATCGACGAATACCCGGGCTACCCGATACCGCCGCTGGCCGAGTGCATCGATACATACCTGCGTGCGGCCCGCCTGACGAACCCGGACGTCCGGTTCGTCGGCGTAAGCCTCAATACCGCGGCGTTGACGCCGGCCGCTCGCGCCGACGCGCTGGCTGCAGTGACGGCCGAGACCGGTCTGCCCTGTGTGGACCCGATGGCCGGCGGCCTCGCCGCCATCGTCGAGCGGCTACCGTGACTGGCGAGCCCCTGAAGCTCGAATTGCAGTTCGACGACTGGGCGATGCGCGAGCCTTTCGTGACCGCCACGGAAACGACCACCCACATCCGAACGATTACGGTCACGCTATCGGCCGATGGCCGCAGCGGCCGCGGGGAAGCGCTCGGCGTCGATTATCTCGGCGAGACCGCGGTCGGTATGGCGGGCCGGGTCGAGGCGGTGCGCGCGGACATCGAAGCCGGCATCGACACCTCGGGCCTGCTCGAGTTGCTGCCGCCGGGTGGCGCGCGCAACGCGGTCGACTGCGCACTGTGGGACCTCGAGGCGAAGCGCTCGGGCAAGCGGGTTTGGGGCCTGCTGGGCATCGACGCGTTGCCCGTCTATACCGTCTACACGCTCGCCATGGACAGCGCCGCCGCGATGGCCGCGCAGGCCTCGGCGCACCGCAGCTACCCGATCCTGAAACTGAAGCTGGGCCCGGACGACACGGCGGAGAAAATCCGCGCGATACGTGCCGCGAGACCGGATGCCGAACTCGTGATCGACGCGAACGGCTCCTGGTCCCTCACGCTGCTCGACGAACTCGTCGACGTGCTGCTCGTCAACCGGGTCGCCATGGTCGAACAGCCGCTGCCGCGCGGCGCCGACGAATCGCTGGCCGGGCTCGGATATCCCGTGCCGATCTGCGCCGACGAGTCCTGCCAGCACAGCGGCGAACTCGAGGGCGTCGCGGACCGTTACGGCATGATCAACATCAAGCTCGACAAGTGCGGCGGGCTCACCGATGCGCTGGCGATGATCGCCTGGTGCCGGCGGCGCGACATACCGCTCATGGTCGGCAACATGCTCGGATCGTCGCTCGCGATGGCGCCAGGCTTCGTCGTGGCGCAGTCCTGCCGCTACGTCGATCTCGACGGACCCCTCTGGCAGCGGACCGACCGGCGGCATCCGCTCTGCTTCAACGACGGCCTGATCGGCTTGCCCGACGCGCGGCTGTGGGGCTGACGATACCCTGGCCGGCGGTTTCGAATTCATCTTGTGTGCGAGCTGATACGTCTATAACTTGACCATCCCGTCCGCCCGTATCGATACACGCGAAACTTTGAGCGCCTTTACAGATTCCATTCGGTCCCGGGATTTTGTCCTGACGTCGGAGATCTTCCTGCAGGCCAGGTCGGGACTGCCCGAAGTTCGAGCGCAGGTCGAACTTTTCGGAGATCGTGTCGACGCCATTCTCGTTACCGACAACCAGTCCGGGCGCATACACATGTCCAGCCTTGCGTCCGCGCTGATGGTCAGGGCCTGCGGCATGGATGCCATCATGCAGATCAGCTGCCGCAACCGGAACCGGATCGCCATCATCGGTGACCTGCTCGGGGCGGGCGCGCACGGCATAACCAGCCTGCAACTGGTCCGCGGCGAGCGCGTGCCCGAGGGCTTCGAGCCGCGACCCCCGGCGGTTCTCGACGTCACGGCGACGGAACTTATCGCCACGGCCAGCCGGATGAAGACCGAGGAGGATCTCGGCGCCTACGCGGATTTCTTTCTCGGTGGCGTGATCACGCCACACGCGCCGAAGCCGGGCTGGGTACCGCGGAAACTCGTCGAGAAGGTCGATGCGGGTGCGCAATTCCTGCTGACCCACACCTGCCTGGACATGAGCCTGGTGAGCGCGTACATGAAGCATCTCGCATCCCTGCACGTGCTGCGTCGCGTCAACATCATCGCAACGGTCGCGGTCCTCACGTCGGTCGAGGATGCCCGCTGGCTGCGTGACAACCGGCCGAACGTGATGATTCCGAAGGACGTCGTCAACCGGCTGGACCGCGCCGCCGATGCCCGGGCGGAAGGCATCGCGATCTGTTCCGAGCAGCTCCGTGCCCTGGCCGGGATCCCCGGCCTGTCCGGCGCGCACGTCTACGCCGCCACCGACCTGAGTGCCGTGCCGGCGGCAATAGGCGCGTCCGGCATCCGGCCGCGGTGAACCGCGTCAAAATGGAATCGCTTTGATGGCCGCCCGCCTCCGGTTGATCGCCCTGTCCTGCCTGCTGTTACTGCTCTACGCCACCTCGGCGGGGACGTACCGCTATTTCGTCACCGGAAATCCTGCCGACGTCAGCACGGACACCTCCGGTCTGATCGTGCTGCAGGGCGGTGGCGACGACGTGGACGCGAATTACGTGCGCATGGGAGAGCTCGGCGGAGGCGGCGATTTCGTCGTGCTGCGGGCATCCGGCGGCGACGACTACAACGACTACATATTCAGCCTCTGCGGCTGTGACTCGGTCGAGACCATCGTCTTCCATGGCCGGGAAGCGGCCTTCGAGCCATTCGTCATCGACAGGATCAGGAACGCCGAAGCGCTGTTCCTGGCCGGGGGCGACCAGTCGAACTACGTGCGCTACTGGAAAGGCACACCCGTCGAGGACGCGATCCACTACGTCGCCGCCAGGCCGGCGCCGATCGGGGGCACCAGCGCGGGTATGGCGATACTCGGCGAGTTCAGTTACTCGGCAATGACGGAGAACAGCCTGACCGCCGCCAATGCCCTTGCCGATCCCTACCATCCGGACCTGACGCTGGAGACGGATTTCCTCGAGTTGGCCGGCCTCGAAGGCCTGATCACCGACCAGCACCTGGTCGAACGCGACCGTATCGGACGCACGCTCGCGCTGCTCGCCCGGCTGGTGCAGGACGGACACTCCGGTCACGCCCTTGCGATGGCCGCCGACAGGGAGACCGCCGTGCATCTCGACCCGTCGACAGGACGGGCGACCATCCATGCGACTCCCGACCACGAAACGCCGTTCGTCTATTTCCTCCGCACGAGCGGACCGCCCGCCGTGTGCCGGGCCGGCTCGCCGCTGACCATCGCCGACATCGAGGTGCACCGGCTCGGGCCCGGTGACGAGTTCGACCTCAGGACCTGGACCGCGACGGGCGGTCTCACCTACAGCCTGGGCGTCGCGGCCGGCCGGATGAGTTCGAGCCGCGGCGAGATCTACTGACCGGCGGGCAGAGCCTGCGCGGCTGCCTCGCCGAACCACGCATCCACGATTGCGTTGGCGTGGAGGTCGCTGTCGAAATCGCCGCGGTTGGACAGGAGCACGACGGCGAAGCGCAGGTCCGGTATCCGGATGATGTGCGTCCGGAAGCCCACCCACGAACCGCCGTGCGATACCCGCCTGTGGCCCCGGTAGTCGCCGATGCGCCAGCCGAAGCCGTAGTCGATGCTCGCGCCGCGGCTGTCCACCCCCGCCGTGTACGCCAACTCGAGCGTTTCCCGGCTGACGAGGTCCTCGCCGTACAGCGCCTGGTCCCAGCGGTACATGTCATTGAGCGTCGTATAGATGCCGCCCGAACCGACGATGCCGTTCAGCGGGTCGGCATCGTCCTCGACGATTTCGCCGTCGACGATATCGTAACCGGTAGCGCGATTGGCGACGACAGGCAGGGTGTGGTCGTGCACGAGCGACGCGGTCATGCCGGCGGGGACGAAGATCCGCTCCTTGACGAAGCGCACGAACGGTTTGCCGGAGGCGCTTTCTACCAGCGGCCCCAGCATGTCGTAGCCCGGATTGCTGTAGCTGTAACGCTCGCCCGGCGGGAACTCCGGGCTCGCCAGCTCGCCGAGCAGGCGGGCCGCATCCTGGTTCGTCGGCATGCCGTTCGAGGTGTCGATGACGTCGTAGTAATCCGGCAAACCACCCGTGTGCTGAAGGAGGTGCCGTACCGTGACGCCCTCGTAGGGCGCCAGTTCGGGCACGAACCGGCTGACCGGGTCGTCGTAGTGCAGTTTCCCCTCCTCGGCCAGGATCATCACCGCCATCGCCGCGAATTGCTTGGAGACGGATGCCAGCCGGAAGGCGGTGTCCGGCGTAATCGGGTTACGCCGCTCGATGTCGGCAACACCGTAGGTTTGCTGCAGGCGAATGGCGCCGTCTTCGATCACCATGACGGCGACGCCGGGTTCGCCACGTTCCGAGTAGCCCGCAAAACTCTCGTCGAGCAGGCGCTCGACGGCGCCTGCGCCGGACTCCGTCGCGAGCGCAGCGCCGCTTGCAATGCAAAGCAGTAACGCGAGCGATCGTACTGATTTCCCCACCGATTCGCCTCCCCTTAATTTGTGTACCGGAATGCGGATTTGCCCAGTGCCAGGCTGTGCCCTCCGGCGTGGCCGAAACAATGTCCCTTCGACTCGCTCCGTAGTAAAGCGAGTTCCACATGATGGTGAGTACGTTCGGGTTCGCAGGTTTGTTGGGGTAAGCTGGAAAACGCATCGGCGTCCGCCGCTGGGACGCTGATCGAACAGCAAGAATATTGGTTACCGACGTAAACTGAACGAGCGGGGTCGGGGGACGCCGGCGAACGGGACACAGGCAGTGCCTTCGGGTTTGCCGGCTTCTGATTCGCCCGGAATTGCGATGCCCGATTTGCAGGTGGGGTGCCTGGATCCGTGCGGCTTCGATGCCGGGGGGCGGATCCGCCAGGCAAACAATCGACAAATGATGCCGGCAATCCGCGTTCCGGCTACGGCGAAATCTATCCGGGGGGACTGCAAATGACTTCGACCAAGACCGTTGACGACCTGCGGCAGGTCCGTATCGATACGGGCGCCGCTCCCGCCCGGTACGAGATGCTGCCGATCGCAGGCGCCGTGATGGCCGCGCTGTACCCGTCCGGTCACGCCGCGGCCCAGGGCGCTGAGGACAGTGGCGGTATCGAGGAAATCATCGTCACCGCGACCAAACGCGAAACGAGCCTGCAGGACGTCCCCCAGAGCATCACGGCTTTCGGCACGGCCGACATCGAAAAGATGGTCTTCAAGAACATGGAAGACTATATGAAGGCCATCCCCAGCGCGTCGCTGGTGAACAGCATGCCGGGGCGCAACTCGCTGTCGATGCGAGGCATCTCGACGGGTTCCGCGGAATACAGGACCGACAGCCAGGTAGCGGTCTACCTCGACGAGCAGCCGATTTCTTCCATATCGCAGCAGCCCGAGGTGCGAATGGTCGACATCGCACGCATCGAGTCCCTGCCCGGACCGCAGGGCACGCTGTTCGGATCGAGTTCGCAGTCCGGCACGCTGCGCATCATCACGAACAAGCCGAATCACGACGGCTTGTCCGGCCAGGTCGAGGGCATGATCGGCACGACCGACGGCGGGGACGAGAGCTGGGACCTCAACGGCCACCTGAACATACCGGTGGTCGAGGACAAGCTCGCACTGCGGCTGGTCGCGTTCACGGCCCGAGACGGCGGTTACGTGGACAACGTATTCGGACCAACGTTTGCCGGGCCCGGGGCCTACGGCAGCCCGGGCGACAATGCCGCGGTCGCCAAGGACGACCAGAACGTCTACGACATTTCCGGTGGCCGCCTCGCGGCGCTGTGGAATATCAGCGACAACTGGAACGCGGACATCGGCTTCATCCTCCAGAACAGCAAGGCGACCGGGACCTGGGAAACGGACCCCTTTCTTGGCGACTACAAGATCACGCGCTTCTTCGAGGAATACCGGAACGACGACTGGTGGCAGGGTTCGATCACCTTCACCGGCGATCTGGGCTTTGCCGAATTCGTTTCGACGACCTCGTACTTCGAGCGCGATTCGTCCTACGAATGGGACAACATGGAATACAACCAGTGGCAGACCAGCTACTACGGACCGTATTTCGCGCCCTATGAC
>JAOUIH010000149.1 GCA_029884165.1 Gammaproteobacteria bacterium
CGGGAGTACTTCCCGGAATTGCGTGCGGATGTCATCCTCGAGATTCGTGAGAGCCTGCCAGTCGGCTGGTCGCTCGTAACGGATCTCACACTGCGGGCGATTGCGGACACCGAAAGCGCCGTTGCCCACATTCGAATGGACGAGTTGCTGATACGCGGAGTAAGCGCCGACGGACAGAAAGCGTCGGCGTCCGTCGAGAGGATCAGGCCAGCCCTTTTGCCGGGGATGGTGCTGGTGAGCGACATTGTCGTGGTCAGCCCGTCGCTGTCCTTCGACGACATGTGCCGCACCCGGTTCGACCGGGCGATCGAGGGCAGGCGCATCGACTTTCCGGGGGCCGGCGACGAGTTGAGTCCCGGCGCGCAACCACTGCTCGATGCGCTGGTCGAGATTGCCGCCGACTGTCCGCAGGCACGGCTCCGGGTCACCGGCCACACGGACGCATCCGGTGACGAGAACGCCAACGTCGCCCTGAGCCTCGCGCGTGCCGAGGCCGTGGTCGCCTACATGCTGGACCGCGGCCTGCCGCCCGACAAGCTGGAAACCGTCGGTGCCGGCTCCATGGAACCCCTGCTGGATGCGTCGGACGCGCGCGCGCGCCGCATCAATCGTCGCGTGGAATTCGAGTTATTGCTGCCCTGATTTCCGCCGGCCGTGCTGCCGGCCTGCTATTGCTGCGTATCACGCAAGCCGAGCAACTCCACCTCGAAAACAAGGGTCGATCCCGGAGGAATCAGGTTTCCGACCTGGCGATCGCCATAGGCCAGCTCCGGCGCAATCGTCAGTTCCCGTATCTCGCCGATCTGCATGCCTGCGACACCCTGGTCCCAGCCACGGATGACGCGGCCTGCGCCGAGCGCAAACTCGAACGCCTCATTCCGGTCTACTGAACTGTCGAACTTGTTGCCGCGTGAATCGGCAGCGGCCGGGTCATGCAGCCAACCCGTGTAATGCACGCTCGCGACCTGCCCGGCCTGGGCCACCTCGCCGCTGCCCGCCCGGAGAACTCTCATCGTGAGGCCAGGGGCGATCTCCATGGCGGTCGCCTCCACGCCCGCAGGTTGCGGCTCCGGCGGCGCGGCTTCCGCCGGGGCCTGTTCTTCGCTGCCCTTGCCGCAGGCAGCGAGCATCAGTGTTGCGAGCAGAACGATCGTCAGCTTCTCGGATTTCATATCGACCTCAGGATCAGGGACTGGAAGGGATGTTGACGCTCAGGACTTGTCGAAGTCCAGCGACGCCGAATTGATGCAATATCGAAGCCCGGTAGGCTCGGGCCCATCCTCGAAGACGTGCCCAAGATGGGCCCCACAGGCCGCACAGACAACCTCTTCGCGCCGCATGCCGTGGCTGGTATCCAGGATGACCCGTACGCGATCGTCTGCCAGCGGCAGCCAGAAACTCGGCCAGCCGCTCCCCGAATCGTACTTGTGCTCGGAGCTGAACAGTGCGGAGTCACAGCATACGCACCGATAGGTGCCGTCTTCCTTGTTGTCGACGTAACGACCGGTGAACGGGCGCTCGGTGCCCTTCAATTGCGTTACCCGGTACTGTTCGTCGCTCAGCTGGGCGCGCAACTTGTCGTCCCGTAAGGTGTCGTCGTCAGCCATGAGTGGTGCATGCTCCGTCCGGAGAAATGCGGCATTGTAGCTCGAAAAGGGGCGTGTTGGCGCGGGCAGCGGCGCATCGGCATTCCGAACTGTGTATCCTTGCGATTCAATGGCAGCCACTGACGGGCAAGCAAGGGAGGCCGCGGCGCAGTTCGACCGCGTATCACTCCGCAGAGGTAGTGTCGACGCGCTGCGCGACATCACCCTGTCGCTCCCGCGCCGACAGATCACCGCGATACTCGGCGAAAGCGGCAGCGGAAAGTCGACGCTGATCCAGCTCATTATCGGCCTGCTGCGCCCGGATTCGGGCACGGTCCGGACCCTGGGTGAAACGATAGACTACGATCGGCCGCGCGGCCTCCGTAAGCGCATCGGTTACGCGGTCCAGGACGTTGCGCTTTTCCCGCACCTGATCATTCGCACCAACGTCCTGCTGCCGGCAACGCTCGCTGGTTGGCCGATCCCGGAAGCGGAACAACGGCTGCACGAACTGCTGGACCTGGTGCACCTGCCGGCCGGAGTCCTGGACCGCTACCCGCACCAGCTCTCGGGTGGCCAGCAACAGCGTGCGGGTCTCTGTCGGGCGATGATGTTGCGGCCCGAACTGCTGCTGCTCGACGAGCCGTTTTCGGGCCTGGATTCCGTGACGCGCCAGAGCATTCACCAGAGCTTTCTCGACCTGCAGAGGCATGAGCCGATCTCCTCCGTCCTCGTGACGCACGAGCCCCAGGAGGCCATTAATCTCGCAGACTACATGGTAGTCATGCAGGGGGGGACGGTCATGCAGCACGGTACCGTTGCCGATGTCGTCAAAAATCCCGCCAGCGAATATGTGAACAGGCTTTGCCGCGGCCTGGAGGCGCAACCCGAATGAGCCGATTCCCCATCCTGGTTGTCGGCATCCTCGTCCTGCTGCCGCCGCGTGCAGACGGCATAGTCATCGGAGGCAAGGCATTTGCCGAGAGCTACATTCTTGCCGAGGTCGCAGCCCGTCTGCTGGAACACCACGGTCACACGGTCGAGCGACGCCAGGGGCTCAATGGCACCAAGATCGCGTTCGAGGGACTGCGCACCCGCGCGATCGACGTGTATCCGGAATACACGGGCACGATATCGGAGGTCATCCTCCAGAAGCCCGACCTGCGTGACCTCGAATCAATAATCGAGGCCCTGGCCGAGCTCAATCTCGAACTGCTGCCGCCGCTTGGTTTCGACAATTCCTACGCGCTTGCCGTCACCCGCAGGCTTGCAGAGACTCTCGACGTTACCCGTATTTCCGACCTGCGCTCCCACCCGGAGCTACGCGTCGCGTTGCCTCATGAGTTCCTCAGCCGAAGCGATGGCTGGAACGGCCTCAAGGAAACCTATGGACTGTCGCAGGCTGCCCGGGGCATCGAGCACAGCCTGGCCTACCAGGCGATCGAATCGGCACAGGTGGACGTCATCGCGGTCTACACGACAGACGGCGAAATCATCCGCTCCGACCTTGTCGTGCTTGACGACGACTTCGGTTATTTCCCGACTTACCTCGCGGCATTCCTGACCCACAAAGAGCTGCCACGCGAAGTCAGGGACTTGCTGGCCAGGCTGTCCGGACGAATCGATAACGATCGTATGAGACAGATGAACCTGGCCGTGCTCGATTCAAGTGTAAGGATCGAGGATGTTGCAGCGGCCTTTCTCGACGAAGAGGATCTGGTATCAGCCGGGCACGGGGCGTCGCCAATCGTTGCGGGACTTTGGCGCAATACGCAGCGCCACCTGAAACTCACGGCTCTTGCACTGCTGGCCGCGATCGGGATCGGCGTTGGCATCGCAATGGCCGTGCATCGCCAGCGGACGCTGTCGAATGCCTTTCTCTATTTTGCCGGCCTGATGCAGACCGTGCCGTCGATCGCGCTCCTTGCACTGATGATTCCGCTGGTCGGCGTAGGCCAGAAACCGGCTGTAATTGCGCTCTTCCTGTATTCCCTGCTGCCTATTGCGAGAAGCACGATCGCCGCGATGCTCGCAATACCTCCAGGTTACCGCCAGGTCGCCGCTGCAATGGCCATGACTCGCACGCAGGAGTTGCGTTACGTGTTCCTGCCCCTCGCGATGCCGCATGTGCTGGCCGGCATCCGCACCGCCGCGGTAATCTGTATCGGCACGGCCACCCTCGCCGCGTTCATTGGCGCCGGCGGCCTCGGGGATCCAATCGTCACCGGCCTCGCACTCAATGACACAGGCCTGATACTGCAGGGAGCCATCCCGGCGGCTATTCTGGCGATAGGCACCGAACTGTTGTTCGGCATGATCGAGCGCATACTCGTCGTCCCCCACATGCGCAGCGGCCGGCTCTGAATTTCGCGATCAGGCCACTGCGCCGCCCAGTTCGAGCAAGAGATTGTTCATGCGCTGCACATACTCCACCGGATTCTCGAGCTGCTCCCCTTCCGCCAGCAATGCGTGGTCGAGCACGATGTTCGACAGTGCCTCGAAGCGATGCTCATTGATCTCCGCAGCCAGGCGCTCCACGAGCGGGTGGCCGATATTGATCTCCAGCGTGGGCTTCGATTCCGGAATCGCCTGGCCCGCGGCCGCCAGCATCCGGCGCAGTTGAGGTGTCAGTTCCTGCTCACCCGTGACGATGCAGGCTGGTGAATCGACCAGCCTTTGGCTCACGTTGACCGTCTCGACCCGGTCCTTCAGTGTGCGCCGGATCTTCTTCAGGAACGGCTTGTGCTCTTCGTTCAATGCGTCCTGCGTCAGCTCCCCCCCGGACTCCGGCAGGGGCACCTGGCCGCGGCCGACGTCCTGAAAAGCCTTGCCTTCGAATTCCGGCAGATGAGCCACCATCCACGGATCGATCCGGTCAGTCAACAGCAGCACCTCGATGCCGCGATCTCGCAATTTCTCGAGGTGTGGGCTGGAGCGGGCAGTTGCCGGATTGTCAGACAGCAGATAGTAAATCCGCTCCTGGGATTCGGGGGCACGCGCCAGGTAATCCGCGAGTGATACAGACTGTGCGCCCGACGCATCGCGCGTGCTTGCGAAGCGCAGGAGCTTGAGCAGCTTGTCGGCATTCTGCGCATCCTCGACCAGGCCTTCCTTCAGTACCTGCCCGAACCCCTGCCAGAACTTGTCATAGCTCGCGCGATCTTCGTCGCTGCCCGATGCAGCGAGTTTTGAGAGCATGTCTATGACTCGACGCGTCAGGGCTCCGCGCATCGCGTCGAGTTCTGGATTCTGCTGCAGCAGTTCCCTTGACACATTGAGCGGAAGGTCGGACGAATCGATAACGCCCTTGACGAAACGCAGGTAGAGCGGCAGGAATTGCTCGGCGTCGTCCATGATGAAGACGCGTTGCACGTAAAGCTTGAGCCCGCGCGGCGCCTCCCGGTTCCATAAATCGAACGGTGCACGGGACGGGATATAAAGCAGGCTCGTGTATTCCCGCTTGCCTTCGACGCGATTGTGGCTCCAGAGCAACGGATCGGCAAAATCGTGGGCCAGGTGTTTGTAGAATTCCCGGTATTCGTCATCGCTGATATCGGAGCGCGAACGCGTCCAAAGGGCTGTTGCCGAGTTTACGACCCGCGGATCCCCGGCGCCCTTACCGCTCTCCTGCAAATCCACCGGAAAGGCAATGTGGTCAGAGTATTTCCGGATCAGCGCCTCGAGACGATACGACTCGGTGAAACCCGATTCGTCATCCTTGAGGTGCAGAGTGACAGAGGTCCCACGCTCAGGCCGGGATACGGGTTCGACCGTGAACTCACCCTGGCCATCCGAAATCCAGCGGACGCCCTGGTCCTCGGGCAGGCCCGCGCGGCGAGTCTCGACAACAACGCGGTCCGCAACGATGAATGCCGAGTAGAATCCCACGCCGAATTGGCCGATCAGCGTCGCATCCTTGCGACGATCGCCGGTCATCTGGCCCAGGAATTCGGCGGTGCCGGATTTCGCGATAGTGCCGAGGTTGGCGATGACCTCGTCCCGGGACATGCCGATGCCATTGTCGATCACCGCAACCGTACGCGCCTCCGGATCGAACACGACGCGTATCTTCAGCTCTGGCTGATCCTCCAGCAGCCCGGGCGAAGCCAATGCCTCGAAGCGCAGCTTGTCCGCGGCGTCCGATGCGTTCGAAATGAGCTCACGGAGAAATATCTCCTTGTTGCTGTACAGCGAATGAATCATCAGGTGCAGCAACTGCCGCACCTCTGTCTGGAAACCGAGTGTTTCCTTTGTACCCTCTACAGTCACGGGATCGGACTCCTTGTGCATTGCACGCCGGCCGCAGCCGGCAATTCGGCTGCGCAGCGGAAGACACCATAATGCCTGATCGGGCTATTTCAAGGGCTGGTGGCCGATCGGCCACCGCCAGGGCTCAGCTTTGCAGCAGAGCGATATCGTCGCGAGGGGATCGAAGGGTAACGGAGCGGTACATCAGCACGACCGTCAGCAGCGCTGCGGCGCCGGCTCCGAGGGCGGGCTGGCTCAGCGCAACAAGAACGGCCAGGACCTGCCCGGCACGGGCTGTTAACAGGACGGCGAAGGCTATCGCAGCGCGACGTATACGCTCTCCCTGCAGGGCGAGCGCATAGACTGCGTCGTCCAGGTCGTCAAGATACTGCAGCAGGCATTCCATTCTGGGTTGGGCGTCCTTGCCCGCTTACTTGGCGACCGTCAGCATCGCGCGGCGACGCCTTGGAGTTGGGGCCACCGCGTCGGATTCAGCCATTGCATTAAGATTGGACTGTTTCGCGTGGGCAATTGCCCTGTGGAACAGTTCCCAACGCTGCCGGGCGGATTCGTTTTTCCAGCCGGACTCCGGCATTTGATTATGTGAACACTTTTCGGACATGGGAATTTGATTCACGATCAAATAAGTGTTGGCGTGAAATATAAAGACGTGTGTGCCAATTCGCCGTGAGGCGCATCACAGCTTGATTTCGGATGCGGAATTTCTTGCGAAACGGAGAACTGTCGCACGTACTTCGCCGGTCTCCGGCGACGGGGTTCGAAGCCGGTCAGGAGTACGCGTAACAACCGTGGTTGAAAAAAAAACGGCGGCGGAAGAATCCGCGGCCGCTTAGTTAGAGGACAAGAAACCTGTCAGGCCTTGTCAGGCCAGTTACGCTTGATCTGTTCGGTCCAGCTCCGGTAACCCTTCCAGGTATATAGTGTCGGATCGATACCGCCGCGGCGCTGCCGCGGTGCCGGTGCCTTGGAGATCCAGCGCCGATACTGCTGCCAGCCGTCGCCGTTGGGAGTCCTGGCCTGCCCATCCCGGGCTTCGTCGACGAGTGCAGAATCGACACCGTCGACGGCCACGAACTCCTTCCCCCACTTGCTTCCGTTGCGATCCTGCATCTGGTTGAACCCCGCAGTTCCTTTGCAGCCGATACTACGGATCCGGGGCCGCCGCACATAGGAAGTAGATCACAACGATGCTCGTGACTTCCTTACGCCGATCAAGGGCTTGCGTCACTT
>JAOUIH010000150.1 GCA_029884165.1 Gammaproteobacteria bacterium
CTGACGGATGAGCGTTTCCAGACCTACTGGGTCGACAGCAACCAGCCGGACGCGCCGCTGTTTACGTGGAATGCGCCGCGCACGTACGGGCTTCGGGCCTCGTACAACATCCGGCCATGACAGGTCGGCACACGCCGTTATGCGGAGAACGACTTCGTCGAATATGACGGTACACGCCGGCCGCGGATGAAGCGATGAGGAAACTTTCGCTCGCGGCCGCCTTACTGGCAACGGTTACAGCTATGAATGCGGAAAGAGCACAAGCGGGCTTGCAACCCGACGCCGATATCGAGGCGCGCATACGGCAGCTACTGCAGCAGATGACGCTCGCCGAGAAGGTCGGCCAGATGAACCTGGTCAACGGTGCCGAGGGAAGGATTCCGGACGAGCTGGCAGCAGTTATCCGGGATGGAGCCGTCGGTGCGATCCTGAACGAAGTCGATGCGGACACGGTCAACGAGCTGCAGCGCATCGCCGTCGAGGAAAGCAGGCTCGGCATCCCGCTGCTCATAGGGCGCGACGTCATTCACGGGTTCCGCACGATCTTCCCGATTCCGCTCGGACAGGCGGCGACGTGGAACCCGGAACTCGTCCGCCTCGCTGCGCGGGTCTCGGCGATCGAGGCGGCATCGGCCGGCGTCAACTGGACCTATGCGCCGATGATCGACGTATCGCGCGATCCGCGCTGGGGTCGTATCGCCGAAAGCTTCGGTGAGGATACGTTCCTGACGAACGTCCTCGGTGTCGCTGCCGTGCAGGGTTACCAGGGCGACGACCTGTCGTCCCGGGATGCCCTGGCGGCCTGCGCCAAGCACTTCGTCGGCTACGGCGCGAGCGAGAGCGGGCGCGACTACAACACGACCAACATCCCGGACAACGAACTCTGGAACGTGTACCTGCCGCCATTCAGGGCAGCAATCGATGCGGGCGCTGCCAGCGTCATGACCTCGTTCAGCGACCTCGACGGTGTGCCGGCCACGGCCAATGGGCGACTGCTCAATGGCGTGCTGCGAGACCGGTGGAATTTCGACGGCTTCGTCGTCAGCGACTGGGGCTCGGTGCAGCAACTGTCGATTCATGGACTGACGAGCGACGACCGCGAGTCGGCGTTCGTGGCGGCTACCGCCGGGGTCGACATGGAAATGGCGAGCTCGACATACCGCGATCATCTCGCCGGGCTGGTCGGCGACGGGATGATCGATGCCGCCCTGCTGGACGAGCGGGTCGCCAACATATTGCGTATCAAGTTGCGGCTCGGTCTGCTCGAAAATCCCTACGTGGACCCGGGCGAACTGCCGGCGCCGGGCAACGAGCAGCACCTCGTCGCCGCGCGCGACGTCGCGCTGCAGAGCATCGTCCTGCTGCAGAACCGCCGGCAGACACTGCCGCTGGCGGCAGAGCGCCTGAAGACCCTCGCCATCATAGGTCCGATGGCGGATGCGCCCTACGAGCAGCTCGGGACCTGGGTGTTCGACGGGGATCCGTCGCTGAGCCGCACGCCCCTGCAGTCGATCCGGGAGCGCGCAGGAGCGGGCACAGACGTGCTCTACTCGAAGGGGATGCAGACGACTCGCAGCCGGCCCGACGACGGTTTTGCCGGGGCGGTAGAGACGGCCAGGGACGCGGATGCCGTCGTCGTCTTCCTCGGTGAGGAATCGATACTCTCCGGTGAAGCTCATTCCAGGGCCGACATCGGTCTGCCCGGGGACCAGCTCGGCCTGGTCCGGGCGCTGCGCCGGACCGGCAAACCGCTGATTGCCGTGATCATGGCGGGCCGGCCGCTGACCTTGTCCGACCTCGTCGAGGAGGTCGACGCCATACTGTTCGCATGGCACCCGGGCACGATGGGAGGGCCGGCGATAGCCGACCTGTTGTTTGGCATCGAGTCGCCGTCGGGCAAGCTGCCGGCGTCGTTTCCCGGGCACGTGGGGCAGGTCCCGATCTACTACGCGCACAAGAACACGGGCAAGCCCGCCTCGCCGGAAACCTTCGTCCACATAGACGACATCGAGGAAGGTGCCCGCCAGACCTCTTTCGGCATGACGTCGTTCCATCTCGACGCGGGCTACACGCCGCTGTTCCCGTTCGGCTACGGGCTGTCCTATGCCCGCTTCGTATACAGCGATATCCGCCTCGACAGACCCTTGTTGCGGCGCGGCGAGTCGCTGTACGTTCGCGCGACGGTGACCAACGAGGGAAGCGTGGCCGCCGACGAAGTCGTCCAGCTGTACGTCAGGGACCGGGTGGGCAGCGTCACGCGACCGGTCAGGGAGCTGAAGGGCTTCCGCAGGATCAGGCTGCAACCAGGCGAGCGTATTGACGTGAGTTTTGCACTGACGCCCGGGATGCTCGCGTTCCATGACAGGGACCTCGAGCTCGTGACGGAGCCGGGCGATTTCGACGTGTGGATCGGCGGGGACTCCACGGCGACGCTGACCGCGCGCTTCACTTACGCCGATTCAGATTGATCGGCCCGGCCGGATGAACAACCACACGCGCTACACGCTGTCGATCGCGCTGATCGTCGCACTCGGCGGCTTCCTGATGGGATTCGACGCGTCGGTGATCTCCGGCGTCGTCGGCTTCATCGAGCCGGAGTTCGACCTGAGCAAGATCGAGCTCGGTTGGGCGGTCGCCTCGCTGACCCTGACCGCGACGCTGGCGATGATGCTCTCCGGTCCGGCCAGCGATCGTTTCGGTCGCAGGCCCGTGCTGAAAGTGGCTGCAGTGCTGTTCGCGGTGTCGGCGATCGCCTCCGCCGCGGCGCCCGATTTCGCAACGCTCGTCGCGGCACGCATGCTCGGGGGGCTCGGCGTCGGGGCCGCGCTGATCGTTGCACCGATGTACATAGCGGAAATCGCGCCTGCAGACATTCGCGGGCGGCTCGTGTCCTTCAACCAGCTCAACATCGTCATCGGTATCTCGGCGGCATTCTTCAGCAATTACCTGGTCCTCGGGCTGGCCGATTCGGGACTGGCGTGGGTAGGCCTGCTCGGCCTGGACGAGCACGCCTGGCGCTGGATGCTCGGCGTCGAGACGATACCCGCGCTCTTCTACCTCGCCGCGCTCTACGCGGTCCCCGAGAGCCCGCGCTGGCTGCTGATGCAGGATCGCGACGAGCAGGCCATGGAGGTCCTCCGGCGCGCTGCCGGCGCTGCCGCGGCTGAAGCCGGGATCCGGGACATCCGCGACAGCCTCGCCGCGTCGTCAGCCGCGAGCCATGCGTCCCTGCGCGAGCTGCTCGCGCCGAGGCTCCGTCTCGTACTGACGATCGGCATCGTCATCGCGGTGCTGCAGCAGGCCACGGGCATCAACTCGGTGTTCTTTTACGCGCCGATGATCTTCGAGCAGTCCGGCGTCGGTACCGATGCGTCCTTCATGCAGGCGGTCCTGGTCGGCTTGGTAAACCTTGTATTCACCGTGCTTGCCATCCTTACGATCGACCGCTTCGGCCGCCGGCCGCTGCTGGCTATCGGGGTGTCAGGCATAGCCGCCTGCATGCTGTTGCTCGCCTGGGGTTTCGGGACGGCCACCTACACACTGACGGCCGACGCCCTCGCGCGCCTGGCTCCGGCCATCCAGGGCCAGGAGCTGGAGCCGCTGCTGGGCCAGGTCTTCACGAGCGATGTCGATTTCAAGCGCGCCATCAGCGAGGCCCTCGGAGCGGACGCGCTGCAGCGGCACGAGGGCGCCCTGATCGCCGCCGCGATAACCATGAACCCGACGCTCGTGCTCGTCGGCATCCTGGGCTTCGTCGCGAGCTTCGCGATGTCGCTGGGACCCGTGATGTGGGTGCTGTTCTCGGAGCTCTTTCCGAACAGGGTTCGCGGCCTGGCCATTTCCTTCGTGGGCCTGATCAACTCGGGTGTCAGTTTCCTCGTACAGCTCCTGTTCCCCTGGGAGCTCGCGCGCATCGGCACCGCGACGACCTTTTTTATCTACGGGCTCTGCGCCCTGCTGGGGCTGCTGCTGATCATGCGCCTGCTGCCTGAAACCCGGGGCAAGTCGCTGGAGCAACTCGAGCGGGAACTGGTGGTGGACCGATGATTTCAGCTGGGTGGCAATCGATGCGACTCCGGGTCCTTGCCGGCGGCATGTGGCTGCTTGCCACGCTGGCCGCGTGTGCAGAGGATCCGGGACCGGCCAACGGCGCGGTGCCGGTCGCAATAGAGCGTACCGCCGACGGCTACCGGCTCATGCGCGGCGGGGAGCCGTTCGAGATCAGGGGGGCGGGGCTGGAGTTCGGCGACGTCGCGGCATTCGCCCGGCACGGCGGCAACGCGTTTCGGACCTGGCGCACCGATAACGGCGTGGCATCCGGCCGGGAGGTCCTGGACAAGGCCCTGGCCGAAGGCGTGGTTGTCGCGATGTGCATCGAGATCGGCCGCGAACGACACGGATTCGATTACGACGACGAGTCGGCCGTGGCCGGGCAGCTCGCCTACGCGCGGCAGGAAGTGCTGAAGTACAAGGATCACCCGGCGCTGCTCGCGTGGATAATCGGCAACGAGCCCAACCTCGACTACACCAATCCCGGGGTCTTCGACGCGATCAACGACATCTCGCGGATGATCCACGAGATCGACGGCAAGCACCCGACGACCACGGCGCTGGCCGGTTTCGGCAAGGATCTGTGGGACGTTATCCGGACTCGGGCAAGCGATCTGGATTTCCTGAGCATCCAGATGTACGGCGATCTCGTGAACCTGCCTGAATACCTGGCCGAGGCCGCCTTCGAAGGTCCGCTCTTCGTCACCGAGTGGGGCGCGATCGGCCATTGGGAGATGCCTGCCACGCCCTGGGGGGCGCCCGTCGAGCAGCACAGCTCCGCCAAGGCCGACAACTACCTGCGTAGCTACCAGCAGGTGATCGAGCCGTTGGGCGACCAGGTCATCGGGTCCTTCGTTTTTCTCTGGGGTCAGAAGCAGGAGCGGACGCCCACCTGGTACGGCATGTTCACGGAGACCGGCGAGGAGACCGAGACCGTCGACGTCATGCACTACATCTGGAACGGATCCTGGCCCGACAACCGTTCACCGCGGCTTGACGGCATGCTGCTGGACGGGCGCAACGCGTTCCAGGGCGTGAAGCTGCTCGCAGGCGCCCGCTATGGCGCGAAGGTCGACGCGACGGACCCGGACGGCGATCCGCTTGAGTATCGCTGGGAGGTGAAGCCCGAAAGCGACGCTTCGCAAACCGGCGGCGACTTCGAGCCGGAGATCGGCAGCCTCCCGGGGCTGATTGCGGAGCCCGCCGCGCCGGAAATCCTCCTGACGGCACCCGGGCAGCCGGGCGCCTATCGCCTGTTCGTTTACGTCTACGACGGCGCCGGGCACGCTGGGCACGCCAATATCCCGTTTTACGTCGAACCCTGAGCCCGACCGGGCACCGTCACGGAGCGAGTCCCGTCGAATCGCGCAGGACGAGCGCCGACGGAATCACTTCGAGGTCGAGGCTTGCCTCGCCCGAGTGCAGCATCCGGATCAGGCGCCTGGCCGCATGCTCGGCCATCTTCGCCAGCGGCTGGTTTACGGTCGTAAGTGACGGGTAGATCTGGCGGGCCAGGGGGACGTCGTCGAAACCGGCTACGGACAGTCGTTCCGGGATCCGGATACGCCGCTCGTGTGCGACGCGAATGACACCGGCCGCCATGTCGTCATTGGCCGCAAAGATCGCCGTCGGCGGCCTGGCGAGATCGAGGAGAGTGCGGGCACAGCGTTCCCCCGACTCGATGGAATTGTCGCCGCTGCCGACCAGCGCCGCGTCCAGCTTCAGCCCGCAGTCACGCAGGCCGTCCTGGAAGCCGAGGAAACGGCTCGCGACCGCCTTGTGATCCGGGTGCCCGGTGATGAAGGCGATCCGGCGATGGCCCAGCGAAGCCAGGTGCGCCGTCATCTCCGCGCAGATTTCCCGATCATTGGTCGCGACCGCAGGTTGCCGCAACGTGCTGCCGCCGGGGGAGATGCCGACGAAGGGCGTTCCTGTATTCTCGATCGCCTTCACTATGCCGCGCATGTTCGACAGCGGCGGGGCGAGCACGATCCCGTCCAGCCGGGAGTGCTCGATGAGCCCCTTGATTTCGGCGGCGATCCGCCTGTCCGAAAAACCGCAGGGATGGATCAGCAGGTCGTAGTTCGCCTCCTTGCAGACGCTCAACAGGCCCTGCTGCATGTTGATGACGTATCCGGAGCTCGGGATTTCGTATGCGCTCGGGTCATCGTAAACGAGGCCTATCAGGAACGAGCGTTGACTCTTCAGGCGCCGGGCCGACTGGTTGGGGCGGTAATTCAGCGTGCTGATCGCGGCGTTGACCTTGCGCCTGGTCGACTCGCTGACGTTAGGCTCGTTGTTGACCACGCGCGACACGGTCTTGATCGAAACCCTGGCACGGGTGGCGACGTCTTCTATCGTGACTTTGGGCATCGAGCGTTTGCCCCCGAGGCGGGTTGCGATCCAGAACCGGTAATTCTATTTGCTTTGCGCCGCCATTGCGACAACGTTGTCATACGCATCGCGGGATCGCTCAGACGACCCGGTTCCTGCGCCTGCCGCCGAGGAACGACTGGACGTTCGCACCGAGCTCATTGATCGCGCGCTGGCGCGACTCGCGCGTGGCCCAGGCGATGTGCGGCGTGACGACCAGGTTGTTCCCGCGATACTCGAGCAGCGGATCGCCGGCGACCGGCGGCTCCTGGGGCAGGACGTCGATCGCGGCGGCCCCGATTGCGCCGGAATCGAGCGCGTGGACGAGCGCGGCCGAGTCGACCAGCCCGCCGCGCGCCGTGTTGATCAGGATGGCCTCGGGCTTCATGGCAAGAAATTCGTCATGGCCGAACATGTTGCGCGTATCGTCGTTCAGAGGGCAGTGCAGGGTGATGATGTCCGCGATCGACAGCAGCCGGTCGAAATCGACGCGCCCGTCGCCGGCCACCTCGCGCGCGCCGCGGCGGCGCGCGATGAGTACTTCCATGCCGAACAGCTCGGCGACGCGGGCGACGCCCTTGCCGAGCTCTCCGTACCCGACGATGCCCAGCGTCATTCCGGACAGCTCGCGTATCGGGTAGTCGAGCAGGCAGAACTCG
>JAOUIH010000043.1 GCA_029884165.1 Gammaproteobacteria bacterium
CGAAGATCAGTCGGTCACCGTCGAGTCATCGATCGTGTACAGCGCGTCCCCGACGATCGTCGCCGTCGATTGCACTCGCAGGAAGCCAACCGGGGCCCCGGCTTCGAATGGCGGCAAGTCCGGGAAGCTGAGGTCCGGACCCGCGTACACGAACTTCAGGAAGCTCCACTGGACCTTGCAACCGGGCATTTTTCGCCACGCGCCGTGGCCGTCGCTGCCATTGAACGGCGGTCTTGCGGTCGGGTCGCTCGGGTCGGGCGGCGGATCGTTCGGGTCCGGAAAGCTCGCGGCGTGCAGCCCGCTGTTGGTCTCGCTGACGGTCCCGCCGCGATGAAAGCTCAATAACTGCTGGAATCGAAGGCCGCTCGAGAATTCGACCTTGAGTAACCAGGACCCGGTTACGCGGCATCCTTCGTTGCCGTCGTCGTCGGCATGCGCCGTGACGGCTGCGAGGAGCCCGACGACGACGGCGACCGAATAGCGTGTAAGCATGGCATTCTCCCTTGCGTCAGAGGCTCGAGGTTCCGCAGTCCCTGGTGGATCATCAGGGAAAGCGAGCGCCCGGGTCCTTATGTCGTCCTTAGGGAATGCTTAGGCTGGCTCTTTCGCAGGCAATGCTGCGCAGAAAGCCTCCGGCTCCGGCCGTCGGCACGCGTCTGGCGGTCCCTCGTTCCGCCAGATGCCGGGGAGTCCGAGACCGGTGACGTAGTCGATGAATCCGGGCAAAGCGCGGACCGGACGGAATTCCGGGGTCCAGAGGTCGCTCATGTTGCCGCTGCTGACCGGGTCTCCGTCCGCCATGGCCCGGAGCGCCTCGGCCGGCATGCCCATCATGGCCAATTCGCGCGCGAAATTGTCGTTTTGCGGGCGGCGCAGCGGCGTGAGGCTGTCCAGGATTTCGTCGCCGGTCAGCTCGCCCTGGAGGCCCCTGTACACGATTGCAGCTGCCTGCGGCGGGACGCCGATAACATCGTAATACTGTTGGAGAGCGTCAGCGAGAGCATCGAATTCGCCGACACGGTAATAGTGAAATATGAACGGGTGTACGCTCAGCAGTGCCCCCATATCGCGAGCCTTGACTGCCGTCGGCTGCAGCTCCGAATTTTGGCCGATCACGGTAGCCGCCTGCGCCGCGATAGTATTCGTGGATCCCGCGAGCGGGTCGAGGCGCAGTCCCGCCAATATGCTGTGCTGCGCTTCGGCCAGGTATCCCAGCATCTGGAGCGCCTGCCCATACCAGAGTCGCGCCTGGGCATTACCCGGCTGCAGGTTCAGCGTGTGACGGAAATCGGCGAGGCAAGCCTCGAATCGCCGTGCGTTGCAATGGAGGATCGCGCTGATCAGCAAGGCATCGACGTTGTTCGGGTCGAGTTCGAGCGCGCGCTCTGCCGCGTTCTGCGCCAGCGCGTCGGCCCGCTCGGCATCGAGGCGAAGATAATAGCGGCTGACCAGGTAGAGCTGCGCCAGTCCGGCATGCGCTGCGGCGAAGCCTTCGTCCAGCCTCAGCGCCTCGTCGAAGAACTGCTGCGCATTTTGCAGCGACGCCGCCGACCGGGTATGCAATTCCGCTCGCCCTCGCAGGTAGAGATCGTATGCGTCGCTGGTGGTGCCGCCCAGCGTGGTCTGTATGGTCGTGTCGACCGTGGCGCCCGTTTTTGCCAGCATCGAGAATACGCTTTGCCCGATTCTGCGCTGTGCATCGAACAGGTTTCCGTCGATTATGTCGAGCGTCGAAGAACCGGTGTGCATGCCGTTGCGTGCTTCGACAAGCTGTATGGTTACGCGCTGTACGCCGCGTTCTTCACGGATACTTCCCTCGATGATCGCGTCGACTCCGAGGATCGAGGCAATTTCCGCCAGCGTGCGACCGGAATCCCTGAAGCTGAACGAGGACGTCCTCGCGGAAACGGTAAGTGCGGGTTGTTGCGCGACGAGATGGATCACTTCTTCGGCGAGTGCCTCGCCGATGTAGTTACGGTCCGGGTTGCCGGTCAGGTTGCTGAACGGCAATACGGCAATGGATTTGACAACGGGAGACGTTCGAATGCCGTCACCCAGGTAGGCGTATGCTGCGACAAGGCTGAGGAGGACTGCAGCCGCCGCTGCGAGACCGAACCGTGAGCGCGGTACGTCGCCGGGTGCGGTCAACGGCTCGGGTGCGACCAGTAGCCGGTAACCCCGGCGGGGCACGGTTTCAATGAACCTCGCTTGCTGAGGCGAGTCGCCCAGGGCCCGCCGCAGTTCGTGTATCGCGCGGGTCAGCACGCCCTCGGCTACGTCCTGCCGCGGCCAGACCTTGTCGAACAACTCGTTCCTGGAGACGACCTCGCCACGCGCTTCGGCCAGGGCGAGCAGCACGCCCATGACCTTGCCTTCGACGCTGTGGGATTCCGGCCCATGGCGCAGGCGGTTCAGTGCAGGATGCACTTCCCACTCGGCGAGCCGGAACCCGTGGTGGAGTCCCGAGTCCACTGCGCAATCCATTCACAGTTGCACCAGCGGGGATCTTAACCGCCGCAACTCCGCCAGTCAGTGACTAATTGACATTTGCGCCAAATCCGTCGGCCGAGGATGCTGTCTGGAATCATTCTAAACTGGGCCGGCCGGGCAACTTGTGTGAGCGATGTGTCCCTCGTGGTGCTTATAATCGGCGCAAAACATTCGAACGGCGGTTGGGGGGACCACAATGACCGGATTACTTGGCCTGCGTGACGCGGGCAGCCTGCTGACGCTGTTCATACTGCTGGCTGCTTGCGGCGGTGATATCGACGACGAGCCGGAGCCGGCCTTTCCGGGCCGCTATCAAGCGCTGCCCGGGGAGCCGACCATGCTGTCCGGGGCTACGATCCTGACAGGTACCGGGGAGCGCCTGGATGATGCCGACGTAATGATGCGTGACGGCAGGATCGAGGCCGTAGGGCAGGGGCTCGACCCGGCCGGCGCCCGGGTCATCGATGCTGCCGGAAAGTGGATCACGCCCGGCATCATCGACGTGCACTCCCATCTGGGCGTCTATCCGTCGCCGTCCACGGAATCGCATTCGGACGGCAACGAAGCGACGTCCCCGGTCACGGCGGAAGTCTGGGCGGAACACAGCGTCTGGCCGCAGGATCCCGGTTTCGTCGCGGCGCTGGCCGGCGGGGTCACTGCGCTGCAGGTGCTGCCCGGGTCGGCGAACCTGGTGGGCGGCCGCAGCGTGACCCTGAAGAACGTCCCGGGCCGCGACGTGCAGAGCATGAAGTTTCCCGGAGCGCCCTACGGCCTCAAGATGGCCTGCGGCGAGAACCCGAAACGCGTTTACGGGCGCAAAGGCACGTCACCGTCGACGCGCATGGGAAATGTCGCCGGGTATCGCAAGGCCTGGATCGAGGCCGCCGAGTATCGCAGGAAGAAGGCCGAGGCGGCCGAGGGTAAAGGGGAGGCGCCGACGCGCGACCTGCGCCTGGAGACGCTGGCCGGCGTGCTGGACGGCGAGATCCTCGTGCACAACCACTGCTACCGGGCCGACGAGATGTCGGTGATGCTCGATGTGGCCGCCGAGTTCGACTACAAGATCACCGCATTCCACCATGCGGTCGAGGCTTACAAGATCGGCGACCTGCTGGCGGAGCATGGTGCCTGTGCCGCGATGTGGGCGGACTGGTGGGGCTTCAAGATGGAGGCTTACGACGGCATCCGCGAAAACGCGGCGCTGGTCGATGCGGCCGGCGCCTGCACGATTATTCACTCCGACGACGACTACGGTATTCAGCGGTTGAACCAGGAAACGGCGAAGGTCATCGGGGCGGCAGCACGGGCAGGGATCGAGATTGCGCCCGAGCACGCGATCCAGTGGATTACCAGGAACGCGGCGCAGTCGCTGGGCATCGGCGACGTCACCGGCACGCTCGAGCCCGGCAAGATGGCCGATGTCGTGCTCTGGAACGGCGATCCGTTCAGCGTCTACACGCGTGCGGAGCGCGTCTACATCGACGGCGCGCTGGCCTATGACCGCAGCGATCCGTCTCAGAATCCCGTTACCGATTTTACGCTCGGTACGTCGGCGCTGGCGGGAGGTGCGCAATGAATCGCCTGATCCTGCTGCTCGTTGCCTTCGCGTCGACGGGCGCAGTCGCACAGACCACGGCGATCGTCGGTGGCAGGGTCCACACGATGGGGCCCGCCGGCACACTGGAGAATGCGACCGTACTGATCGAGAACGGCGTGATCGTCGCCGTCGGAGCGGCCGTAGCGGCGCCGCCCGGCGCCACCGTGATCAACGCGGCCGGCAAGGTCGTCACGCCAGGCCTGTTTTCGCCTCTCGGCAATCTCGGTTTGGTCGAAGTCGGGTTCTCCGCCGGGCCGGTGGATGCCGTGCAGCGAGGCCAGCAGTTCACGGCCGGCTTCGACGTCGCCGACGCGTTCAACCCGCGCTCGACGCTGATCGCGGTCAATCGCATCGAAGGCGTCACTCGTGCTGCGATCACGCCAGAGGGGCAGGGCGAGGAGAGTCACGTTCTGTCCGGGCTCGGCGCACTCGTCAACCTGGGTGACGGGACTGCCGGCATCGACAAGCGGGCGGCCGTGCTGGTGGCCAGCCTGGGCGAGGCCGGCGGCGGCTCCGCGGGCGAGACGCGTACGGGCGCCCTGCTGGTCCTGCGCAATGCGCTCGACGAGGCGCTCGATTACCGCGCGCACAAGGACGAGTACGAGCGGGGCCAGCGCCGGCCCTACGTCCACGGCGTCGCAGATCTCGAGGCGCTGCAGGGCGTGCTGAGCGGGGACGTGCCGCTGCTGGCGAACGTGCACCGCGCGAGCGACATCGAGACGCTGCTGCGGCTGGCCGGGGAGTACCGCATCCGTGTGATCGTCAGCGGTGGGGCGGAAGCCTGGCTCGTGGCCGACAGTCTCGCCACCGCGGGCATCCCGGTGATCCTGGAACCCACGACTAACCTGCCGGGGGATTTCGACCAGCTGAATGCGCGCCGCGATGCGGCGACTCTGCTGGCTACAGCCGGCGTGCAAATCGCGTTCGCCGGTCCGCAGAGCCATACCCACAATGCGCGCAACATCACGCAGTCGGCCGGCAATGCGGTGTCCGAAGGATTATCCTGGAACGAGGCCCTGCGTGCCATCACGCGTGTGCCGGCGGAGATCTATGGCATTGCGGACCGGGTCGGCAGCCTCGAGCCCGGCAAGGACGGCGATGTCGTCATCTGGCCGGCCGACCCGCTGGAGCTGACGACCTATCCGGAACGCGTATTCATCCGCGGCGTGGCTATCCCGATGCAGAGTCGGCAGACACTGTTGCGAGACCGGTACCTGCAGATGAATTCCGACAGGCCGCCTGCGTTCCGGCCCGCAACGCAGTGAGTTCGAGTGGACGATCGGAAACCGCAAGATCAATAGACGGGGGAGAATCATGAAGACTTCATGCGCTATTACGCTTGTCACGATGCTGTTGGTGATTGCTACGTTGCCGGCCTCTGCGGACGACGCCGACATGAGTTTCTTCCTCACGAGCAAGGGTCCTGGCGACGGCGCGAACCTCGGCGGACTCGCAGGCGCCGATGCGCACTGCCAGGTGCTGGCGGAAGCAGCCGGCGCTGGTGGCAGGACCTGGCGCGCCTACCTGAGTGAGAGCGAGACGGACGATGCCGGGGCCATGAATGCGCGCGATCGCATCGGGGCAGGACCGTGGTTCAACGCGAACGGCGTCAAGGTTGCTGACAACATTGACGATCTGCACAGCGACGCCAACAGGCTCAGCAAGGAGAACTCGGTGAGCGAGACCGGCGCGGTCATCAACGGCCGCGGCGACACACCGAACCGGCACGATATCCTGACGGGCTCCAATCTCGACGGCACGGCCTTCGACGACGGGCAAGACCATACCTGCCGGAACTGGACCTACTCGGGCGCGGACGGCAGCGCCCAGGTAGGGCACCACGACCGCACCGGCGGCGGCGCCAACCCGACGTCCTGGAACAACGCGCACGCGTCCCGCGGCTGTGGCCAGGCGGACCTGCAGGGCACCGGCGGCGACGGGCTGTTCTACTGCTTCGCGATCGACTGAGGGTGCCGCAAGCGCGCCCCGCAGGGGTGAGGGCCGGCGGCCCGAATCAATCCTGTCCGGGGACCGGTGCCTGGGGTATGCGCCTGCGGCGGGGCCCGGCGGGGCGTCGGTATTTGGCGCTCTGGTATCATTCGGCGTCGAAAATAAAGCGCCCCGGTAGCTCAGTAGGATAGAGCACCAGATTCCTAATCTGGGGGTCACAGGTTCGAATCCTGTCCGGGGTACCAACAACAAGGGGGCGACATGATCACAAGGCGCGATTTTTCCCTGGGTAGCGTTGCCGGGGCGATGTCACTGGCAGCCGGCAGCCTGGCGGGTCGCACGGCTCGCGCAGCGACGCCGACTCAGGACGCGCTGATCATCGATGCGATGGGTGAGATCCGCGAGGCCTATACGGACGACCTCGTGCGCGAAATGATCGGTGCCGGCATGAATTCGGTCACCGTTACCCTCTGCGACCCGAAGTCCTTCGAACAGCAGGCCTACGACTGGGCCATGGATGGGGTGCTCGAATACGACCGGCTCATCGGGAGCAAGGGTGAGTTCTACCTGAAGGCGACCTCGGCCGCCGATATCGCCAGGGCACGCGAGCAGGGCAAGATTGCGATCTTCTACCTGTTCCAGAATTCGACGCAGTTCGGGCGCGATCTCGATACCGTCGATATCTTTTACGGTCTCGGCGTCCGCTCGAGCCAGATCACCTACAACTGGCAAAACTGGGCGGGCGCTGGCTGCATGGAGGAGAACGGCTCAGGGCTGACACGCTTCGGCCACGAGCTGGTCGAGAAAATGAATGCTGCCGGCATGCTGATCGACCTGTCGCATGCCGGGATGCGCACGATGGCGGATACGATCGCGGCGTCAAGGCAGCCGGTAATTATTTCGCATACCTGCTGCAAGGCACTGAATCCGCATCCGCGCAACACGACCGACGAAAACATGCGCGCGGCGGCCGATCGCGGAGGGCTGGTCGGGATTACCCAGATGCGGCCGTTCATGACGCTCGAGCGCGACAACGCCGTCCATTACTACTACCAGCACATCGAGCACGCGGTGAAGACCGCCGGTATCGATCACGTCTGCATCGGCAGCGACCGCGATCACCGGCGCCTGGTCATGACGCAGGAGTACCTGGACGAGTTGAAGCGCGAGGAGGGCGAGAACTTCAACCCGGACGAGTGGCCCCTGTATTTCGAGGAACTGAACGGACCGCGCCGCATGGAAACGATCTGGGACGGCCTGGCGCAGCGCGGCATGAGCGAGGGCCAGCTGGAGAAGATTTTCGGCCTCAATATCCTGCGCCTGTACGAGGACGTCATCGGTTGAGGACGCCGGCATCTCGGTTAGCCCGAATGCCGCACCCGGACATGCCTCGCTAAGCTGGCGTTTCCTGCCAATTCCGAGCGGCGAATGGAGCGCAAGTCGCTGATTATCTGTCTTTGCGGCAGCGTGGCGCTGGTGCTCGCTGCCTGCGTTGCGGACCCGGATCAGGTCCAGTACCCGCTGTTGCCGGGCAGCTTCCCGGACCGGGCAGCCGACGAACCGCTCGTCGCGGACGAGGCCTACATAAGCGACACCGACTTCTGGGTTCGCTTTCAGCGCGGGCCGGAGACCGTCTACGGCGGCGGCAACTGGGCAGAGCGCATACAGCTCGAAGGCGGCCCGGCGGGCGCTCCCTACGGCGGCCCCTTCCTGCTGCCGCTGCAATACCAGCAACCCGAGCGCTGGCCTGAGCCGCCCGACGAACGCCACGCGATACGCCTGTTGAGCATTGCGGAGTGGAAGGCGTTTCGCGACCGGTTCTTCGAGATGCTGCTGCCGCCGGAGGACGGGCGGGGAGTCGTACTCAACTTCAACATCGATGACTATTTCCTGTTCTACGACGAGCAGGGCCGGTTCCAGTCCGTGCCAATGCTGGACAAGCCGGGCGACTATGCCGTGTCCAGAAGCCTGCCGTTCACGGAGTTCATGCGGCTGGGGCTGCCGCTGCTGGAGCAGTACCTGGACGCCAGGGGAATCGCGGAGCGGCGCGTCGCATTCAACACCGGCGACACCGGCGATTACTCGCTGCCGTTCCTGTACGTGAACCTGGATATTCCGGTTGCGGTATTCGTCCGACTTCCGCCCGAGGGCCGGCAATTCCGAACCGGGAACAAATCGATCCCGATCGTCCAGACCGCCGGCCACGTTGCCGGCAGCCATACGAGCGCCATCGTGTTCCGGCCGATTTCGTCGGTGTATCGCCTGCTGTTCGTCGCCACGGACACGGTCACCGAGACGATTCAGCCTGATTACCTGGTCACGCTGGAGCAGACAGAGTTGCCTCCGGTCAGCGCAGCGGCGCCGATGGACCTCGTTGACTGGGAGCGTCGCCTCGATGCCCTGACCGGGCGGGGCGCATCGCAAGGCAGCATTCACTACCTGGTCGACGGCGAGGAATTCTTCACGCGCTTCATCGACGCGCTGTCGGCCGCCAGGTCTTCGATTCACTTGCGTACTTACATCTTCGACAACGACGACTACGCGACCCGCTTCGGGGAATTCCTGAAGCGCCGCTCGCAGGAGGGCGTGGAGGTCAGGGTGCTGCTGGACGGTCTCGGTACGATCATCTCCACGATCGAGCAGCAGGAGTCCCTGCCTGAGGACTATGAAGGCCCATCGTCGGTGCACAAGTACCTGGAGAGGGACTCGAAGGTCGATGTCCGGCAGGCGGCCAATCCGTGGCTTACCGGGGACCACGTGAAGACCGCGACGATCGATCGCAGTATCGCATTCACCGGCGGCATGAACATCGCGCGCGAGTACCGATACGACTGGCACGACCTGATGATGGAACTGCGTGGCCCGGTCGTCGGGGTACTCCAGGAAGAGTTCGACAAGGCCTGGGCCCACGCCGGATTTCTCGGCGACTACACCTACCTTTTCCGGTCGTTCGATCACCCGGCGCCCGAACCGGAGGAACAGGATTACCCGGTACGGGTGCTTTTTACGCGGGTCGACGATCCGGAAATCTTCATGGCGCAGCGGGAGGCGATACGGAACGCACGCCGCTACATCTACGTCGAGAATGCCTACTTCACCGACGACGCGATGCTGTACGAACTGGCCAGGGCGCGGCGTCGGGGCGTCGACGTGCGGGTAATCATGCCGCTCGTGACCGACCGGGGTCCTATTACGCGCAACAACGCGCTGGCCGCGAATGCCATGCTCGCCCACGGAATCCGGGTGTTCGTGTATCCCGGGATGTCGCACGTCAAGGCTGCACTGTTCGACGGCTGGGCCTGCCTGGGTTCGGCGAACTGGGACCGGCTGAGTTTTCGCATCAACAAAGAGCTCAACATCGCGACCTCGCACCCGCCCGCCGTCCGCGAACTGGAGGAGCGGCTGTTCGAGCGCGATTTCGCGCGATCCGTCGAGATAACCGAGCCGTTTCCTGAGCGCTGGTCGGACTACCTGATCGAACTGGTCGGGGACTACGTATTCTGATGACCAGCCAGCGGCTCGGGCCTGCGGCCAGCGCTTTGTATCCGCCTGTCGCGCATTTGTAAGTGTTTGTAACAAGGGCGGTAATCCCGTTGTAGCAACGCCGGTGCATATCTATAGTCACGCTCTCCGCAAGCGCGCGGCCGCGGGCCGGCGCGGTGAGATTCGAAACGCTGACGAGCGCTGCCACCCCAGGCATCTCTCGACCGGTTGGAGACTGACGGACTTATGCTTATGGCTGGCACAGAACTGTTCGACCACGACGAAGGCCGGGAATGGCACTTCGCTCACTACCTGCTGGGGCGTGCCGGGCACGCCGTCCTGTCCGGGGTACGTTGATATGTTTCTGCTGTTCAATTTTGCCGCCTTCCAGGTCGGTTGGTTCTCGGCCGTCATCGGAGCTGCGCGCGGCATGCCCTGGGCCGGGCCGGCGGTGATCGCGATCATTGTGTTCGCGCACCTGCTGATGGCGCGCAGACCCATGCAGGAACTGACACTCATCGGGATCTGCGGCCTGTTCGGGGCCATTCTGGACAGCGCCCTGGTCGCGGCCGGCTGGGTTTCCTATCCGTCGGGTTACCTGGTGACCAATGCGGCCCCCTACTGGATCGTCGCCATGTGGATGCTGTTCGGCACGACGCTCAATGTGTCCATGAATTGGCTGAAGGGGCGCCCGTTGCTCGCGTTCGGGTTCGGCCTGACCGGCGGACCGCTGGCCTATTACACGGGCAACAAGCTCGGTGGCATCGTATTCGACGACCTCTATGCGGCGATAATCGCGCTTGGCCTGGGCTGGGGCATCATGATGCCGATCCTGCTGGCGCTGGCGGAGCGTTACGACGGCATCAGCGAATCGCCCGGCGACCGTTACGGCCGGATCCTGGATTGAGGCGCTAACCGTATGGGGAGCCTTCGACAACTATCGGGCCTCGCTGGGTGTCGCCGGCCCGGACTTGCCGGGAAGGGCCCGCGAAAAGGTATTCGCGCCGCCCGCACAGGTGTCGTTCTCGCGGCCATCGCATGCCTTTGCGTGCCGATCGTGGACGCGACGCCCCTGCTCGCCGACGCTGCCACGGAAGTGCGCGAGTGGAACTTTCGCGTGTTGCTGGACGATTCCGAGATCGGCTATCACCGCTTCCGGCTGACCGACACCGGGGACGAGCGCCAGCTCTCCAGCGAGGCGAGCTTTGACGTGCGCTTCCTGTTCGTCACGGCCTATCGGTACCGCCACATGAACCGGGAGACTTGGAGCGGCCGCTGCCTGGAGCGCATCGAGACCGATACCGATGCCAACGGCAGGGAGCTTCAGATCACGGGAGAACGAGAGAGCGGTCGTTTCATCGTCGAGGCCGGCGACTCTGTCAGGCAGTTGCCGGAGTGCGTGATGAGTTTTGCGTACTGGGACCCGCGCTTTCTCGGTGAGCAGAGGCTCCTGAATCCGCAGACCGGCGAGTATGTTGACGTCGAGATTCAGAAAATTGACGAAGGCGAGCTGACGGTACGTGGCCGGCAGGTTGCGGCAACGCAGTACAGGATCGTCGCGAAGGGCGTGAACGTGGACGTATGGTATTCGGACGAGCGGGAGTGGGTGGCCCTGGAATCCGAGGCGAAGGGCGGGCGCAAGATCCGCTACGAGTTGATCTGATGGCAGTTCGAATGGGCAAGCGCGGTTTTATCGTGGCATGCGCCCTGTCGCTCGCCGCCTGCGGCGCGCAGCAGCCCGAGCTCAAGGCCGTTGACTACGTCGATCTCGACCGCTTCATGGGCGACTGGTACGTGATTGCGAATATACCGACGTTCCCCGAGAAAGGAGCCCACAACGCCGTCGAGACCTACGCGATGAACGACGATGGCACGATCGCGACCACCTTCGTGTTTCGGGACGGCGCCTTCGACGGGAAACGCAAGGAGCACAATCCCAAGGGCTTCGTCCGCGATACGGAGTCGAATGCGGTCTGGGGAATGCGTTTCGTCTGGCCCATCAAGGCCGACTACCGGATCGTCTACCTGGCGGAGGACTACTCGCAGACGATCATCGGGCGTAACAAGCGCGATTTCGTGTGGATCATGGCGAGGTCGCCACAGATTCCGGAAAGCGACTACCGCAAGCTCGTCCAACTCATAGGCTCGATGGGCTACGACACGAGCAAGATAGAAAAAGTGCCGCAGCAATGGTAGCGGACATTGCACGCAAGGCACCGGCGGGTCGACGCTCCGGCAGACTGCAATAATCGGCACCGTCACTGCCGGCCGCCTCGGCGCGCACTGCGCCGGCCCGTGGCCACGAGATCACGGCATGCGAGGCACCCGGCTATGCGGGCGGCCACAGCAGGACAGTGGACGTCGACGTCCATAGCCGTTCGCTTGCCGGCATCGTCTGCGGCGACAGGGTCTCCCCAGTTGCGTCCGGCTGCTGGATGACATCGGGCGGGGGTCCAGGCCGGGCGTTATGCGCCGCAACGTTCAGAGCCCGGTCTTCGGCCGATAAAATCCCCAAAATCCCGTCGATTACATCGACTTCCTAAAGTTGGCGCAATGTCGACTGGTTCATGGTTTTGGGCCCACGGCTGCCGGTAGTCTGATTTCCACTGACGCCTTCGACGGCGCTATTGCTGGGAGGACGACACTTGCATCGAGCGCTGACTCGCCGGATGACCGCCCCGGTCGCGCTGTGGCTGTTTGGCTGCGGGGCGGCCGCGTGGGCGGAGTTCGGCGACGGCATCGATGCCTGGGATCGGGGCGACTACAGCAGCGCGTACCGCGAATGGCTGCCCATGGCGGAGCAGGGCGACCTGAGCGCGATGTACAACATCGCGCTGCTGCACGACATGGGCCTGGGCGTCGAACGCAACCACGCCGAGGCCGCTCGCTGGTACGAGGATCCGGCCGCGGACGGCAACGTATCCGCCCAGTTTCGCCTCGCGACGATCTACGATTACGGCCTGGATGTCCCCGAAGACGACGCGAGGGCCGTGTACTGGTACGAGGCGGCAGCCCGGCAGGCGGATGACGAGGCACAATTCAACCTCGCCGTCATGTATTCCCGGGGAGAGGGAGTAGCGACGGATTTCGAACGCGCGCTGCACTGGTACCGCCTGAGCGCCGACCTCGGCAACGCGGGGGCACAATACAACCTGGGCTACATGTACTCGCAGGGGCAGGGTGTCGAGGCGGATTCCGTCCAGGCCCTGGCATGGTATCGGCGCGCCGCCGAGCAGGGCGACGCCGATGCGCAGTTTGCTGTTGCCTTGATGCTCGATCGGGGTCAGGGAGCGGCGGCTGACAAGGGTGCCGCACTGGCGTGGTTCGAGAAAGCGGCCCTGCAGGGTCATCAGCAGGCGCAGTTCAATCTGGCCGTCATGCTCGATTCCGGGGACGGAATCGAGCAGAACGACGCCGACGCCATCGACTGGTACAGGGCGGCGGCTGAACAGGGCCACGTGGGTGCGCAGATCAACCTCGGCATCATGTACGAGCGGGGCGAAGGCACGGGGCCGGATCCGGCCGAGGCCCTGTACTGGTATCGGCACGCGGCCGAACGCGGTTCGGCGCAGGCGCAATATGCCGTCGCCCTCATGTTCGACGAAGGCGTCGGAGTCGAGGAGGACAATTATGCCGCTGTTGCCTGGTACCGGCTGGCGGCGCAGCAGGGCGATGCCGATGCGCAGAACAATCTCGGCGCGATGTTCGATGCCGGCGAGGGCGTCCCGCGCGACGAGGTCGAAGCCCTGCGCTGGTACACCCTGGCTGCCCAGCAGGGCAATGTCGTGGCGCAGAACAACCTCGGCGCAATGTACGTGCGTGGCGCCGGCGAAACCATCGACGCGGTGCAGGCGTACAAGTGGTTCTATATCGCCGAGCGTCTCGGGCACCCGGCGGGACGAGAAAACCGGCTCGATACGGCCCGCTCGATGGCACCCGCGGAGATTGCCGAAGCAACGCGGCAGGCGGGCGAGTGGCTCGGTGAATTCAGCGGCCGGCCGCAACCGGGTTCGCCATCAGCCGCCGCCCGGCCCTGACGCCCGTATGCCCTCCCGTTAGTGCCGGCCCCGTTCGAGGGGTTAGAATGCCCCTGCACTGAACGAGGGGGATAGGACGTTGGGCATACAGACTCGGCAGGTTGAATATCGGGACGGCGACACGGTGCTGGAAGCGCACGTCGCCTGGGACGACGCGGTGAGTGGGCCGCGTCCCGGCGTGCTGGTATCGCATGCCTGGGCCGGTCGCAGCGACTTCGAGGACCGCAAGGCAGAGCGCCTGGCCGAACTCGGCTACGCGGGCTTTGCCCTGGACCTGTACGGCAAGGGCGTGCTCGGCAAGAACAACGACGAGAACGCGAAGCTGATGAAGCCCTTCATCGACGACCGGCGCATTCTGCAGCGACGCATGAAGCTGGCGCTCGAGCAGATACGTGGCCAGAAGGAAGTCGACTCGAACCGGGTCGCCGCGATCGGATTCTGCTTCGGCGGCTTGTGCGTGCTGGATCTCGCCCGCACCGGCGCGGATGTACGCGGCGTCGTCAGCTTTCACGGCCTGCTCGGGGCGCCGGGCAATACCGAGGGCAAGCACATGAAGGCCAGGGCGCTCGTGCTGCACGGCTGGAACGATCCCATGGCGCCGCCGGAGCAGGTGCTCGAGTTTGCGAAGGAGATGGCTGCGCTGCGGGCCGACTGGCAGTTGCACGCCTACGGGAATGCGATGCACGCCTTCACGAACCCGCAGGCGAACGCGCCGGACCACGGCCTGCTCTATGACGCGACCGCGGATCGGCGCTCCTGGGACTCGATGTGGCTGTTCCTGAACGAGGCGTTTGCCTGATCCCCTGAACCAGACCGGCGGGCGGCGCGCCAGGCGCGTCCGCCCGTCTTTTTTTTCCCGACGGAGTCTTGTTTCGATGATGCGAAATTTTTTCATACTGGCGTGCACCGCGATGCTCGCAGCTTGTGGCGGCGACGATGTGCCGCCGGCGACGGGACAGGTGCCTGCAGACGTGCTCACGAGCGGCGTCGCTGACGCCGGTGCAGCGACCGCGGAGATCACGGCCGACATGATGCGCGAGTATGTCCGCGAGCTGTCCGACGACAAGTACGAGGGTCGTGGCCCGGGCAGTGCCGGTGATGCGGCCGCCCGCGCCTGGTTGATCGAGCGCATGCAGGAGATGGGTCTCGAGCCGGGCGCGGCAGACGGCGGCTGGGAGCAGCCGTTCGACCTCGTCGGCGTCGATGCCCAGCAGCCGCCGGAGTGGCGCTTCGGCCGGGGCGACGAATCGCTGGTCCTGAAGCAGTGGGACCAGTTCATCGTGTACAGCGGCATGCAGGCCGAGCGCGCCGCAATCGAGGATGCCGAACTCGTGTTCGTCGGTTACGCGATCCAGGCACCCGAGTTCGACTGGGACGACTTCAAGGGCCAGGACCTGGCCGGCAAGGTCCTCGTCATCATGAACAACGACCCCGACTGGGACCCGGAGCTGTTCGCGGGCGAAACGCGGCTGTGGTACGGGCGCTACGACTACAAGTACCTGAGCGCCGCGAGGCAGGGCGCGGCCGGGGCTATCATCATTCACACGCAGCCCTCCGCCGGCTACCCGTGGCAGGTGGTGCAGACTTCCTGGACCGGGGAGCAGTTCGAACTGCCGGCCGGCGATGAGCCGCGCAGCCCGGTCAAGGCCTGGATTACCGAGGAAGCTGCGCGCGAGCTGATGGCGTTGGCCGGGCAGGACCTGGACTCGCTCCGCGAGGCCGCCTACAACCGCGACTTTGCCCCCGTGCCGCTGGGCATCACGACGTCGATCGCGTTCGACGTGGGGATCACGCGCGTCACCTCGGCCAACGTCCTCGGCCTCATCCGTGGCAGCGACCCGGAACTCGCCGACGAGGTCGTCGTCTACACCGCCCATCACGACCATCTCGGCATCGGCACGCCGAACGATGCGGGCGACAACATTTATAACGGCGCTATGGACAACGCATCCGGCGTCGCGCAGACAATGGCCATTGCGAAGGCCCTCAAGGCGATGCCGGAGGCTCCGCGCCGTTCGGTACTGATCGCGCTCGTCGGTGCCGAGGAGCAGGGGCTGCTCGGCTCGAAGTACTACGCGTCGAATCCGACCTTTCCGGCAGGCAAGATCGCCGCGAACGTCAACTACGACGGCGGCAACATCTGGGGCCATACGCACGACGTGACGTTCACCGGTCTCGGGAAATCATCGACGATCGACGAGATGATCCTCGAGATCGCGGCCGAGCAGGGCCGCGTGGTAAAGCCGGACCAGTTCCCGGATCGCGGCTACTACTATCGATCGGATCATTTCAGCTTTGCGCGAATTGGCGTGCCGGCGCTGAATCTCGACACCGGGACCGATTTTGTCGACCGGCCGCCGGAATGGGGCAGAGAACAACAGAATCACTACACGGACGTGCACTACCATCAGCCCTCAGACGAGTACGACGACAGCTGGAACTTTGACGGCATGATCGAAGATGCGCTGCTCGGCTTCTGGACCGGCCTGCGGATCGCGAACTCCGACGAGTTTCCGCGCTGGGTCGTCGGCGACGAATTCGAGGCGGCACGCCTCAAGGCGCTCGAAGAAACCGAGTGAGGTCTCGCGGCATCCAGCCACGGCCGCCGGCGCCAACCGGCGGCCCTGTCCTGGCGTTCAGGCCATGTTGCGGCGGCGGCGCGCGAACTGTGCAATGCCGAATAGCACGAGGCCGAGTGCAAACAAGCCCCCGGTCAGCTGCCACTCGTCGCGCCCGGACTGCGCGGCGATGCCGATGGAGACCAGCAGGGCGATTGCAGGAATCGTGTAGCCGCCCTTCAGCCTGTATACGCGGTCGAGGTCCTCGCCGCTCGCGGCCCGGCGGATGATCGGCAGCGCCGAGATGCACAGGATGTAGGTGATGAGCCGTGTCAGCGAACTCGCGACCGCGAGAAACGCGAACGAACCGGACAACGCCAGCAGCAGGCTGATACCGCCAAGAAACAGGATCGAATTGCCGGGCGTTGCGTATTTCGGGTGCACGGCACGGAACCACTTCGGCAGCATGTGCTGCTCTGCAAGCCCGAACGTCAGGCGCGGAACTGCCAGCAGGATGGCGCCTAGATTGCCGCCCATCGAAAAGACTGCCGCCAGCGTGATGGCGATCGCTCCGACCGGCCCCAACAGGTACTCGCCCATGGCGACCAGCGTGCCCTGGTTGCCGCCGACGCTCGGCAGGGTCGCGACATAGGTCAGCACGACGAAGAAGTAGAACAGCCCGATGAATATCGTCGTGCTGACGAGCGCCCGCGGCAGCGATCGTCGCGGATCCTTGGACTCGCCGGAGACGATCGTGGTGGCTTCGAAACCGACGAAGGCGAAGATCATCAGCAGCACCGTTCCGCCCGGATCATCGATGACCGGCATTTGCTGCGGGATGACGGTCTCGACCGACACATACGGCAGCGCGGCGAGTATCAGCACGATGACCGGAACGATTTTCAGCAGGGTCAGCACCGAGAGCGTTCGTACGCCGTCTTTCACGCCGACGTAGTTGGCCCACGTGAGGCCTGAACAGACCAGCGTGATGATCGTCGCGCGGCCGATACCGGCTGCCGCCGGACTCCACAGAGACCCTACGTAATCGGCCAGCAAGCTCGCATTCGCGGCAAAGGCCGTTATGCGGCTGATATAGTAGATCCAGCCGGTTCCGAAGCCTATGTAAGGTCCGAAAGCCCTGGTCGTGAACAGAACCGGGCCACCCGAGTCGCGGAAGTAGCTGGCGAGTTCCGCGAACGTCAATACGATCGTTATGACCAGCAGGCTGACAACCAGGAACAGCCAGGGGCTCGCGAGCCCGGCGCGCTCCACGACGCGGGCGGGCAGTCCGAAGATGCCGCCACCGATTACCGAGTTCAGCGCCAGCACGGCGACGCCGAAATAGCCGATCGCGCGTAGAAGCTGTCCGTTTCCGCCTTCGCTGGTGCCTGTCGATGTCAATGGAGATCCCCTGTCTCTGCGGTGGTCGATAACGGGGCCCGACTATAGCCGCTTCGCGCTGCCGCTGCGCGCCGCTGCAAAGCGGGGCCCGGCCGCCACGCACGGGCGGTATGTTACGGCATTGTTAATTTGTCATGAAATCTGGGGACTTGCGACACGCCGGTACGGCGGTTCCGATACACTGCGTTCGTGACACTTCATTGGCACTTTTGTTAATGAAATATTAACGTTTGCACGCGGTCCCGGATGCTGCGAGTCGCATCACGTAACCTGGCCTGGTGCCGGAGTAGGGTGACCCACATGGACAAGAGACTGACAGTGCTGCTCGTTCTTGCCAGCGTGCTGGCCGGGTGTGCCGTGCAGCCGGGGTCACCGGTTCGCATGGCCACTGCCGCCTCCTACTGCCCATCCGGGAGTGTGCTCGTTTGCGAAAGCCTGTTCGAGCCCGGCCGCGAGATCGGCCCGAACCAGTGCGGCTGCGCCGATACTCTGGGCCGCCGTTGAAGCGAAAGCGGGTCCTCCCCCGGCCGACGGCCCGGCAGGCGGACGCCGGCGTCGGCTAGCCCCTCGCCGGGTCCGGCGCATCGCTGGGTAGCCGTGCATAATGCACGGCCTGACCCCGATATCTGCAGGCGAACCATGCAGCCACCGAGAGCCGCGAAACGGCCGCACCCGCTAGAGGCGCACGGCCACGTCCGGCACGACGATTACTTCTGGTTGAACCAGCGGGACAACCCCGAGGTGGTCGCGCACCTGCAGGCCGAAAATGAGTACGCCTCGGCGGTGCTGGCGCCGTGCGAGAACCTGCGCCTGCGGCTGCTGGACGAGATGCGTTCGAGGATCCCGGGGCGCCAGTCGACCGCCCCGTTTCGCGAGGGCGACTACTTCTATTACCTCCGCTACGAGGAAGGACAGGAGTACCCTGTCTTTTGCCGCCGGGCATGTTCCGCCAATGGCGGGGAGCAGTTGCTGCTCGACGTCAACGCGGTAGCCGATGGCCACGATTACTGCGATGTCGGCGCCTTCGAGGTCAGCCCGGACCAGCGCTACGCTGTGCTGGCCGTCGATTTCGTCGGGCGGCGTTTCTATACGCTGCGCTTCCTCGATCTCGAAAACGGCCGGTTTCTCGAGCGCAGCATCCCCGACGTCACTGACAACGTGCAGTGGGCGGCCGATAGCCGGACCGTGCTGTATGCGCGCCAGGACCCGGAGACGCTGCGGGACTTCCAGGTGTTGCGCCACACGCTGGGCAGCGGCAAAGATGCGCTGGTCTTCGAGGACGGCGACGAGACGTACTGGGTGTCGGTAGAGAAGTCGCTGTCGGGCCGCTTCCTGTACATCGTCAGCGCCGCCACGCTGACGACCGAGGTCCGCTACCTGTCGGCCCTGGAGCCTGCCGCGGAGCCCCGGCTGTTCCAGGCGCGCGAGGAGGGACACGAATACTACGTGACCGACGGCGGCGATCGTTTTTTCGTATTGTCGAACCACGAGGCTCGGAACTTTCGCGTGTTCGAAACCTTCGCCGCGGGCACCGACAGGGCCCACTGGCGTGAACTGGTCGGACACCGTGCCGAGGTGCTGATCGAGGGCATCGAGGTATTCCGGGATCACGTGGTGCTCGCCGTGACGGAGCGGGCCCTGCCACGCTTCGAGGTCCTTGACCGGGCTGACGCTGCGATACGGCGAATCGGGTTCGACGAAGCCGTATATGGTGTCGAATTTGGCGACAACCACGTTTACGAGGCCGCGACGCTCCGCGTCGACTACGAGTCGCTGACCACGCCGCACACCGTTATCGACATCGATCTTGCGGATGGATCGAGGGGGATCGTCTGGCAGCAGGAGGTCCCCGGCGGCTTCGATCCGCAGCGTTACCGGGCCGAGCGCCTGTTCGTGGAGGCACGGGACGGAGCGAGTGTGCCGGTCTCCATGGTCTACCGGCCGGACCTGCGCAGGGACGGCGGCAACCCGTTGCTACTGTATGGCTACGGCGCGTACGGGATCAGTGTCGAGGCGAGCTTCGACGGTGACCGGGTGAGCCTGCTGGACCGCGGCTTCATCTTCGCGATAGCCCACGTTCGCGGCGGCTCGGAACTCGGCCGGGACTGGTATCGCGATGGCCGCGAGTTCCGCAAGCGCAACAGCTTCAATGACTTCATCGACGTCGCCCGCTACCTGCAGGGCCAGGGCTATACGACGCCCCGCCAATGTTACGCCCGCGGCGGCAGCGCCGGCGGGCTCTTGGTCGCGGCCGTGATGAACATGGCGCCGGAGCTGTTCCGGGGAGTCAGTACGCGCGTGCCCTTCGTGGATATCGTGACATCCATGCTCGATACGAGCCTGCCGCTGACGACCGGCGAGTATGACGAATGGGGCGACCCCGGGGACCCTGACTGCTATCGCTACATGCTGAGCTATTCACCGTACGACAACGTCAGGGCCAGAACGTACCCGAACCTGCTCGTGACGACCGGCCTGCATGACTCCCAGGTGCAATACTGGGAGCCGGCCAAGTGGGTTGCCAGGCTGCGGGATCTCGACACCGGCGATGCGCTGATTTTGCTTCACACCGACATGCAGGCGGGCCACAGCGGCAAGACCGGCCGGTACCGCAGCCTTGAGGACAGCGCGCTCGCCTACACTTTCCTGCTGATGCTGGAAGGCGAACCGGGCTGAACCTGCACCGCGGTCAGTCGGCCTGGTCCAGTGCGGGCCTTACGATCAGCACGTCGCAGGGGAGGTGATCCAGCACCCGCTCAGCCGTGGAGCCCAGGATTGCCCGTCGCCAACCCCAGCGGGCGAGGGCGCCCATGACGACGAGGTCGGCTTTGCGCGAGCGGGCGAAGGCCGGCAGCAATTCGCGGGTCCGGCCCGGAAGCTGGTGCACGAATTCCTTCGCGAACCCGTTCTTCGCCGCCAGCTCGTCGAGCCTGGCGCGGTGTTCGGCGCGGATCTTCTGGTCGAGTTCGTCGATCGGAATTTCGATCGGCTTGAAGGTCCGGGTCGCTTCGCGCCCGATGCCTGTCAGTCGATGGTAGGTATGCAACAGGTGCACTTCGCCGCTGCTCGGTTCGGCAATTCGGCGAGCGTTGTCGATGATGATCTGGTCCAGGGCCGCCGGCTTGTCGTGGCCGTGGGTCGGGTCGACTGCCGCGATGATGACCGGGTTCTCCCGGATCTCCTGTGGCTTGACCAGGTACAGCGGGCACGGGCAGCTGCGGATCAGCTGCCAGTCGGTATCGACGAAAATCGCGCGTTCCGCCGCACTGTGGTACTCGGTGCCCTTGACCACATAGCTGGGATTGACGTCCAGGATTCGGGCCATGATGGCTTCGGCCATCGGTCGTTCCTCGAGTACCCCTGTCTTTACGGTCAGTCCCATGTCCCGCGCGTTCTCGGCCAGTTCCTCTATCATCTCGGATTGTGCAGCCTGGATACGCTGCCCGATTTCTTTCGCCTCGGCCGACACGTACCAACGGTCCTGCAGCGGCCCGATCTCGGGGTCGCACAGCAGCAGTTGCAGCGAGCAGTCGGTCAGGCCGGCGAGCCAGACGGCACGGTCGACGACTTCATGCGGGTGGGTATCGGGTTCGACGATCGTCAGGATGATGTTGTTGGTTGACATGGCGGCTTCCTTCCAGGCGTTCCAGCGCCCTAAAGCAAGCATAGAAAGCCGTCGCCGGGTCTGGAATCCGTACTCTGCGTGGCGCCTTTTCGGCTATTACCTATGCGCCCGGGCACCCCGCACCGCGGTGCAATTCAACACGCGACGGCGGATAATCGTCCGCTCTCGACCGGACAGGGCAGAAACGCCATGCAGAGGATTCACGTGATAGTCATCGCGCTTTCGATGGCCGGTGCCGCTTCGGCGCAGGATTTGTCGGAACTGGTCAATTACCGCGCCTATTCACCGGTCTTCGCCAGCGCCGGACAGCCGACGGAGCCACAATTGGCCGCAATCCGGGATGCGGGCTTCGAGCGGATCATTTACATCGCCTACAGCGACCAGCCGAAATCGCTGCCCAACGAGGATCGGCTGGTCAAGAACCTCGGTCTCGAGTATGTGCACATCCCCGTCGAGTGGAACGCGCCTACCGGCAGCGACTTCTACCTGTTCGCTGCCGCGATGCGAAGCGCCCCCGAAAAGAGGACGCTGCTGCATTGCCAGGTCAACTATCGCGCCTCCGCGTTCAGTTTTCTGTACCGCGTGATTTACGAGGACGTGCCCGTGGCAGTGGCGAAGGCGGACCTGAACAGCGTGTGGACCCCGAACGAGACCTGGCGAGACCTGATCTTCGCGGTCCTGGCAGAAAACGGCGTGTCGCCGGAGTGCGAGGGCTGCGACTGGACGCCGGCGCCTGACAACTGACGAGCATCATTGCCGGTCGTTGCGCCCTGTATCCCGGGCGGTCGGTCGGTTCGCCGCGTTTTGCTAACATGCCGGGCACGGAATTTACGCCGGCCGCAACCGGCCGGCCTGGACTGGAGCCCACGGGTGAAACATGAACATCGCAGTCTCTAGAGTAGCCGTCGCCGCGGCCTTGCTGTTCACCGCACTGCCGGCCGCCGCCCAGGAAGCCGACCTGGTGCTGCGGAACGGCATCATCTGGACCGTCGACGACTCGAACCCCCGGGCCGAGGCGCTCGCCTCGCTGCGCGACCGGATCGTCTACGTCGGTTCGAACGCCGGGGTCGAGCGCTACATCGGTCCCGGCACCCGCGTCATCGACCTGGGCGGCAAGCTGGTGACACCCGGTTTCTATGACAACCACGTTCACTTCGAAGGAACGGGGCGGCTGCTTTACGGCCTGAACTTGCTCGACGTGTCGGATGAACCAGCGTTCGTCGCGCGCATTACCGAGGTCGACGAACGCTACGCTCCGGGAACATGGATTACCGGCGGCGACTGGTCTGCGTACGAGGCCTGGGGCGAAGGCGAGGTTGCGGAGGCCGGGCGGGAGGTCAATCCGGACGATCTGTACGGCGATTTCTTCCTGCCGCAGCGGCGCATGATCGACCGGATCACAGCCGATCGCCCGGTGCTCGTCCGGCGCTTCGACCGCAAGGTGTACCTCGCGAACGGCGCGGCGCTCGAGCTGGCCGGCATCCGGAAGGGCACGCCGGACCCGGAGGGCATCGCGGTGCAGCGGGATGCGAGCGGCGAGCCGACGGGCGCGCTCTTCAATCCGGTGTCCGGCGCCGTCGAGTCGACGGTGCTGGTGCGTGACAACGTACGCACGCTGTTCGACCCGTTGATACCCGAACCGTCGCGCGAGCAGCGTATCCAGGAAACTTTGCGCGCCTGGCAGCAGATGCGCGAGGTCGGCGTGACGAGCTACTGCGACATCACCTCGGCGCCGGTCCAGGTCGACATCTACCGCGAGCTGCGCGACAAGGGCCAGATGACGGCGCGCGTCCGCTACCGGCCGCCGCTCGATCGCTGGGAGTCGCTCGCGAACCTCGGCATTCAGCCGGGCTTCGGCGACGACTGGATTCGTTTTGGCGCGGTGAAGGCCTGGATCGACGGCATCATGGGCAACAGTTCGGCGCGATTTTATGAGCCGTACACGCACAATCCGTCGAGCCGCGGTATCTGGCGCGACATCATGTTCCCCTTCGAGCGTTCGCCGGAGAACCCGGAGGACATGCAGAGCCGGCTGGAACGCCTGGCGCTGGAGGCGGACGCTGCCGGCATACAGCTGACCGTGCATGCGATCGGCGACGAGGCAAACGGTTACCTGATGGACATGCTCGAACGAATCATCGCGAAAAACGGCGAACGCGATCGTCGCTTCCGGCTGGTACACGCCCAGGTGATGACGGATCGTGACATCGAGCGTGCCGGCAAAATGAAGATCGTCGCCGAGGTGCAGCCTTTCCATACGTCGGACGACATGCGCTGGATGGAAGAGCGCATCGGGCGCGACAGGTCCCGCGGGGCCTATGCGTTCCGCAGGCTTTGGGACTCGGGCGCGACAGTCAGCTTCGGGTCGGACTCGCCCGGTACGAACGCGTCGCGCTATTACCTCAACCCGATGCTCGGCCTGTATGCGGCGGTCACGCGCAAGACGCTGTCGGGACAACCGGAGGGCGGCTGGTTCCCGCGGGAAAAGCTGACGATAGAGGAGGCGATCAAGGCCTATACGCTGAACACGGCGTACGCCGGCTACGAGGAAAACATCAAGGGCTCGATTACGGCAGGCAAGCTGGCCGACTTCGTCATACTCTCGGACAACCTGCTGACAATGAACCCGGACGGCATCAAGGACGTCAGGGTACTGATGACGATCGTTGGCGGCAGGATCGTGCACGAGGCGGACTGAACACGTGAACCCCGGGCGGCTGTATTCCCATGCGGTCGCCCGGGTGGTTTCCACAAGCGGTGGCACAGGATGAAGCGCACGATCGCCATCGCAGGCAACATGGGCGTGGGGAAGTCCACGCTCGTCGAATTCCTCAGCAGGACCTACGGCATCGCGCCGTTTTACGAGCCGAACGAGGATAATCCTTACCTCCCGGACTTCTACCGGGACATGGGTCGCTGGGCATTCCACTCGCAGCTCTACTTCCTGAGTAACAAGTTTCGCCTGCACCAGGAACTCGATCGCAGCTCGGGCGTCGTTGTGCTCGATCGGACGATCTTCGAGGATGCCGAGGTCTTCGCCCGCGCACTACACGAGATGCGAGTCATGGACGAACGCGACTGGGAAACCTACAGCGGATTCTACCGCTCGATACTCGATGCAATTCGGCCGCCCGACCTGATGATCTACCTGCGTTGCTCGATGCGCACGCTGCGCAGGCGTATCAGCATGCGAGGCCGCGAGATGGAAAAAAACGTCCCGCTTGCCTACCTGAAGCGCCTGGAGCGGCTCTACGAAGACTGGATCGAGAACTACTCGCTGGGCGAGGTGCTGGTGCTGGAGACCGATCGGCTGGACTACGTGAACGACGTAATTCATCGCCTGGACGTGATGGAACGCATCGAGGCCGTCTTGCCGCCGGAGCTCGGCCGACCGGCCGTGCCCTGACGGGAAGCGTGTCCTGCACCGGCGGCGTGCTCAAGCTGCGGCATGTCCGGGCGCTACTGCGCCGGACGGATCAGTTCCCGAAGGGCTCAGTATAGGTCGACGGCACCGCCTCGCCATCGACCATTGCAGGGATATACAGACTCTGGTTCAGCGTGTCGGTGATCGCCCGGCGGCAGTTGTCGGTGATGGGCAGGCCGGCGCCTTCGGATACGCTGATGCTGCTCGGCACGCCCTCGAATGACACGTGCGCCTTGGCCAGGACCGAGAACTGCGCATAGTTCGGGCATACCTTCTGCCAGGCTTCCCCGGTCAGCACGCGCTGCGCCGCGACGTGCTGCGGCCCGTAGGCCTCGACATTTTCCGCGTGGCCCGGATTGGGCAGGAGGCCGACCTTGCGGTCTTCGCCCTTCTGCACAAACAGCACGCGGTACTGGAAATAGATCTCGACTTTCTTGCCATCGATGCTCGCGGGCGTCCAGCGCGCCTTCTTCAGCGCCTGGCTGACGGCCCCCGCATAAACCTCGTCTCCGGGCTGGATGACGTAACAGCCACCACCGTCCATCTTGCCGTTCGTCTTCACGATGCCGGCGCAGACGATCGCGCGTTCGAAATCACCCTTGATGTCCGGGAAGCCGAGTTGCTGCAGCAGCGCCTTGTCGCCCTCGATCATGCCGGCCGGCAAACGCTCGGCCAGCGCCGCCTGGCTGGCGCAAAGCGCCAGCAAAAGAGATGTCAGTTTGTACATTCGTGTTTCGGATAGTGTCTGCAGACCGCCTGCATTATACTGCCGCGCGCCGAGACCGGGATCGATCCCGGCACGGTGTTACAAATCGAAACACAAATTGACTGGATATTTGCGGCGGGACAGGCAGTATGGGCGCCCGTCGCTTTCCACAGGGATCAACCCGAGGCTACAGGTATGCGTATTTTTTCAAGTCTCTTATTGCTCCTGGCCGCGCCGACCCTGGCGCTGGCGCAGGGTTACGGCGGCACGCGCGGCGGCGCGGGCACCTGGGAATGGGCGGTCGCCGGCATCTACCAGGATTCGGAAAGCGCAACGTCCGGCGGTGGCTCGGCCGTCACGATGGACAGCGCGGTCGGCCTGGGCTTCAACATCGGCTACTACCTGAACGATCGGATCATGCTGGGCGGCGAGATCGAGTGGCTCAGCCCCGACTACGATGCGACGCTGATCAGCGAGGGCGGTGACCAGGAGCGGATCAGCCACTCGCTGAGCCAGTTCAATTTCCGTTTCAAGGGTACGTTCAACCTGCTCGAGGGCCCGTTCACCCCCTACGTCGACCTGAATGCGGGCTGGACCTACTTCGACTCGAACGTCGCAGACGGCCCGCCGATCGTCGGCTGCTGGTGGGTATGGCCATGGGGCTACATCTGCGACGGCTATTACAATACCTATACGGAAACCAGCTTCAGCTACGGCGCCGGCCTGGGCCTGCGCTACCGGTTCACCGGCGGTGCGATGCTCAAGCTGAGCTACAACGGCTATGTCCTGGATGACATCGGGTCGGCGAGCGACCCGTCGCTCAGTGCCGCGAAGCTCGAGGTCGCGTTCGGCTTCTGACCGCGCGCGGCGTACGGAACGGAGACGGCCGGTTCCTGGACCGGCCGTTTTCTTATGCGCTGCAGGTCAGCGGAGTCCGGCCGGAGTCCGGTAGCAGCAGCCGGGCTGCCTGGTAAAACGTCTCTATTCGCCGACTGCCTGGAATTCGTAGACGGCTTCGAGGATCGGCGATAGCGTCTCGCCGTAGCGGCCGAACCAGTTGTGGTAGATGCGTCGTATGCGGGCCGTTCGATAGAGGTCCGCCAGGGCGCGATCCGCGGACAGCCTGAAGCGCGTATCGCCCCGGTTCAACATCAGGGAGTAGGGCTCGAACGAAAATGCTCGCTGGGTGAGCGTGTAATTGGATGAATTCGGGGACCGAAAAACCTGTCCGACGAGCATCGCCCGGTCGGAGGCATAGCCGTCGACTTCGACCGTGTCGAGGAGCTCCATGCCCTCGTCATGAGTTTCGATGAGCCGGATCTCGGTCCGGTAGTCGTTCGCCTGTGCGAACTCCCGCAGCGCATCTTCGGTAGTCGTCCCGGCGATCACCGCGATCCGTTTTCCGTCGATGCCTTCCAGCCCGCCGATCGGACGGCTGTTGCGCGACAGGATCGAGCCGCCCGTGATGAAGGTCAGCAGCGTGAAGTCCACCCGTTCACGACGCGACAGTGTCACTGTGGTAGCGCCGCATTCGATGTCGACCAGGTTCTGCTCGACCGCCTCCAGTCGCTGTTCCATCGAGACGAGCGGGAGGAAGCTTATGTCGATCTTCTCCAGGCCGAGTTCGTCCCGGACGGAGGAAGCGATGTGGCGGCACAGGTCGATCGAATAACCAACCGGGTTGCCGCTCTCGTCCAGGAACGACATCGGCGGTGCATCGGGCACGAAGCCGATCCGGAACTCCCCTGTGCCGGCGACGCGATCCAGGGTGCTGGCATAGTCCTGCGCGTGGGCCAGCAGCGCAGGGAGAAAGATCAGAACGAACGAGGCGATGGCTCGCGGCATGTCGGGCTCCCCTGGCTACGATGGGTCGAGTCTCGCAATCCGGGGGGCGCGTGTCTACCTCGCGCCCGCCGGCAGCAGCCGGATCCTGAATGCCTCGTGCTCGAGGATGCGCTCACGCGAGTAGAGCAGCGGGAATGAGCCGTCCGTGGCCCAGCCTTCGAGCAGGTTGTCGTAAAAGCGCGAGCGCGGATCGCCCGACTGGCCCGGCGCGTTGGTCATCCGCGCGGCGTCCCAGTTGCCGACGTCGACGACCATGCGCCAGGATGCGCCGCTCTGGACCAGGAAGTCGTCGGCATCGAAACTCGTGTTGTTGGTCGTGTTGCCGCTGCCGCCTCGCGGGTAGGACGGGAAGCGCATCTGCGTCGCGAGTTCCGGGCCGGCGCGTTCGAGCAGCGGGTGCTCGAATTGCATGCGGTGCAGGTCTCCCCAGCGCCAGTTCGACGAGTCCTCGCCCAGCAGATCGATTGCCTCCGCCCATGCGGTTTCGAGTGTCGCCAGTGCGAGTGCCTCACCGGTCGGAGTCCTGAGGCGCTCGAGCACGGTGTAGTCGTGCAAGGGCGCGATCCGCTCCGGCTGCGACGGCGCGAGCTCCGTTGCGAGCGCGGGGTTCAGGTGACGGTGATACCAGATCGCGTACAGGGCGGCAGCAGCCGATTCCGGCACCAGGCGTGCATCCCATCCCGCGAGCAGCCGGTATGCCGGCGTGTCGCCGACGGGCAGCAGCGCGACGATCTCGCGCGCCAGTACCGACGTGTAGTCGCGCTGCAGCGCGACGGAATCCGCAAGCGTGTGCTCCTGTTGCCCGGCCAGGACTTCCCGGAGCCGGTTGTAGCGCCACGGCGTCGACCATTCGAAACCGATTCGATAGCGGTCGATGGGGTAGTCTTCGGGCAGGTTCATCGAGTTCGCCGTGCCGGCATAGCCGCGGGCCGGGTTGTACTCGACCGGCAGCACGTCCATGTCGTGGTAGCCGTCCCACTCGTAACGGCCGTCGCCCGGCACCGGCAGAATGCCGTCCCAGTTGCGCCGCACCGGGAACAGGCCGGCCGGCTTGTAGCCGATGTTGCCCTCGATATCGGCATAGACCTGGTTCTCGGGCGGTGCGCCCCAGCGGTTCAGCGCGCCGACGAACTCGCGCCAGTTTTCCGCGCGCATGTATTCGACGCTGCCGAAGTAGGGCGCCATGCCTTCGTCCAGCCAGGCTGCCCGGACGGCGAACAGGTGCGTGTCGTCCGCGGCGATCACGGGACCGTGCCGCGTGAATGCGAGTTCCACTTCGACCGGCGCCTGTCCCGCGACCGGGATGGATTCGCGGACAATCGTCAGAGGTTCGCTGCCGCTGCCGTAGCGATAGCCACCGTCGCTGCGCTCGTACACGTACAGGTCTTCCTGGTCGATGCGGAAGATAGTCAGTCCGAACGCGATGCGCTGGTTATGCCCGATGGATATGCCGGGCAGGCCCGGCTCGCCGGCGCCGATGACGTCGAGATCGGGCGCGACGAGATGGGAGACGTAACGGAGTGACGGCACACTGTGGGAACGGTGCGGATCATTGGCGAGTATCGCGCGGCCGGTCGCGGTCCGTCCCGGCGCAACCACCCAGTTGTTGCTGCCGAGTGACGGGTCATCGATACCCCGGTCCACGCGAACCAGTGCGCCGGCCGACCTGTCGAAGCTCACGGACGCCTTGGCCAGCCGGTAAACGGCCAGCGTATCTTCCTGGATGACGCAGGGGTCGAGGCCTGCCG
>JAOUIH010000151.1 GCA_029884165.1 Gammaproteobacteria bacterium
GCGCATCGGCTGCATCCGCTCCAGCAGGCCATCCATGGCACGACGGTGCACGAAATCGTGGCTCTCGAAATCGCCAGCTGCCCGGTCGAAGCGCCGCCGGATGTCGCTGCGACGCAAGAGGTCGTTGTCGGTCGGGCGCTGCATGAGGCGGCCAAGGATACGATCATTGCCGCCGGCGGCGAAGAAATTCGGTGCAACGCCCGTATTCTCCAGCGGCGCCGGGGCGCGATTACGGCGATGCTTGCCGGATGCGGTGGACGTTCCGACGATTGGTGCCGCCCTTCCGCCAGGGCCGGCCGCGACTGGTTTCCCTCGGCAGACGTGCCGCAGACGCCGTCGCCGACTTCGTGCTGCCACGTACCTGCGCGTTCTGCGGTGCCATCGGCCGGCGCGACGACGACTGGCCGGTTTGCGCCGCCTGTCGTCGCGATCTCCCGTGGACGGGTGCCGCCTGCCCGCGTTGCGCGCGTCCGCTCGGCGCCGCAGCCGGGCGGGATCTTGCCTGCGGCCGCTGCCTGGTCAGACCGCCGTCCTTCTCCTCGGCTTACGCGCCGCTCCGCTATGCGTTCCCCGTCGATGCGGCCGTCAAGGCGCTCAAGTTCAACGCCGACCTCGTGTTCGTTCCCGCGCTGGCCGCCCTGGCGCTGCCCTGGCTGCGGCAGCAGGTCCGCAACTGGGACTGCCTCGTGCCGGTACCGCTGCACCGCTGGCGCCAGGCCCGGCGCGGCTTCAACCAGGCGATGGAGCTGGCGCGCTGGCTCGCGCGCCACGGCGGTCTTCCGGCAGTCGACGCGGCTGTTCGACGCCGCCGAACCCGACCGCAATCGGAACTGCCCGCAAACGCACGCCGCGCCAACGTGCGCGGCGCATTCCGGGTGGTCGCGCCGGCCGTACCCGCCCGCGTGCTGCTCGTGGACGACGTCATGACGACCGGGGAGACCTGCGGCGAACTCGCCCGCGTACTGCTCGCGGCCGGCGCAGCCGAGGTCGGCGTCCTGTGCATGGCGCGGGCAATGCCCGCACTGCGGGCCGCAGCCGTTCAGACCGGCACGGCAGGCTCGAAAGTGTAGTGCAGCACGATGCCTATGAAGACGATCAGCCCGATGTAGTGATTGTGCTGGAATGCAGCGAAGCAGCCGGGCTTCTGCCGCTCGCGGGCGAGCCACTGGTGGTAGATCATCAGGACTGCAGATATCCCGACGCTTGCGTAAAACCAGAAGCCGAGTTCCGCCATGTCGCCGATCAGGAGCAGTGCAAGCAGCATCAGGAGCTGCAGGCCGCCGATGACGAAGAGGTCGAGGTCGCCGAACAAAATGGCCGTGGACTTCACGCCGATCCGCAGGTCGTCATCCCGGTCCACCATCGCATAAAACGTGTCGTAGATTACAGCCCAGATCAGCGCGGTGCCGAACACGAGCCAACCCAGTTGCGAGGCCTCGCCGGTCTGCGCCGCGAAAGCCATTGGCACGGCCCAGCCGAACGCGGCACCGAGCACGAACTGCGGAATCGACACGTAGCGCTTCAGGAAGGGATAAACCAGGGTCAGGACCGCGGCGCCGATTGCGAGCAATTGCGCCGGGCGGTTCAGCATGGTCGCGAGGCCGACAGCGACCAGCGCCAGTGCGACGAAGAGCAACAGCGCTTCCATCGGTGCGACCGCACCGGATGCTATGGGGCGACTGCGTGTACGCTCGACGTAAGGGTCGATCTTGCGATCGGCGAAATCGTTCAGGACACATCCGGCTGACCGCATGATCACGACGCCGAGCACGAAGACCACGAACAGACCCGAATCGGGGTGCCCCTCGCCGGCCAGCCACAGCGCCCACAGCGTCGGCCACAACAGCAGCCAGATGCCGATCGGTTTGTCGAGGCGCATCAACTGCGCGTAGTTGCGCAATTGATCGAGAACGCCCGGCAGGAACGGTTTCTGCGCGGCAGGTTTTTTCATTCGATCGGCTTCTTCTTTCCCGACCATGGCACAGTTGGCGAAAAGTACCAGATTCGCCCGAGCGTCGTCAGACCTTTCCGTAACGGCCGGCGTCGCCGAGCCAGCGCCGCACGATACGCGCCGAAGTCTCGCGCAAGGAGCCTTGCAGCGATTCGGCCACTCGCTGAACCTTCGGCATGAGCGCGGCGTCACGCAGCAAGTCAGCTATCCGGTACTGGGGCAGTCCCGTCTGGCGTGTGCCGAGCAGTTCGCCTGGGCCGCGCAGCTCGAGATCGCGCTGCGCGATGAGGAAACCGTCGTTGCTCTCTCGCATGACGCCGAGCCGATTCCTCGCAAGCTCGCCGAGCGGCTGCCGGTACAGCAGCACGCAGTGGCTCTGCCGGGCACCGCGGCCGACGCGACCCCGAAGCTGATGCAGCTGTGCCAGCCCCATGCGCTCCGCGTTTTCGATGATCATCAGGCTCGCGTTGGGCACGTCGACGCCTACCTCGATCACGGTCGTCGCGACAAGAACGTCGACGTCGCCGTCCTTGAAGGAGCGCATGACGCCGTCCTTGGCCGCCGCCTTCATGCGGCCGTGCACCAGCCCAATGCGCAAGCCCGGCAATGCCTGCGTGAGTATCTCGTGCCTCGCTTCCGCGGCTTCGTAATCGAGCACCTCGGATTCCTCGATCAGCGGGCAAACCCAGTACGCCTGCTGGCCCGACGCGCAAGCGCGACGGACCCGCTCGATCACCTCGTCGCGGCGCGAGTCCGGTAGTACGACGGTTTGCACCGGCTGTCTGCCCGGCGGCAGCTCGTCGATGATCGAGGTGTCGAGATCCGCGTAGGCGGCCATCGCCAGGGTGCGCGGTATCGGCGTCGCGGTCATGACGAGCTGGTGCGGCTGCCCTGCGCCGCTCGCTCCCTTCTCGCGCAACGCCATCCGCTGGTGCACACCGAAGCGATGCTGTTCGTCGATCACGATGAGCGCCAGTTTCGAGAAGCTGACGCCTTCCTGGAACAGCGCGTGGGTGCCGACGATGAGCCGCGCGGCGCCCGACGCAATACGCTGCAGCGATTCGTTGCGCTCCTTCGCCCGCTGGCTGCCGGACAACCAGGCCAGGCCGTAGTCTCGCTGGGCAAACCAGCTATTGAAGTTCTGCCAGTGCTGCTCGGCAAGAAGCTCGGTCGGCGCCATGACGGCCGCCTGCGAACCACAGGCCATCGCTTTCAGGCACGCGATCGCGGCAACGACCGTCTTGCCGGAGCCGACGTCGCCCTGGATCAGTCGCATCATCGGGTGCGGCCGGCTCATGTCCGAAAGGACCTCGGATGCGACGCGCTGCTGCGCGGCCGTCAACCGGTAAGGCAGGCGCTCGATGAAGTCGCGCACGACCTCGTCGCCCCCGCCGAGCGGGGGTGCGGGAACGCGGCTCGCGGACAACCTGAGCTGGCGCAGGCTCAGGTAATGCGCAAGCAGTTCCTCGAAGGCCAGTCGCTGCTGGCAGGGATGCGTGCCGGCGGCGAGCAGCCCGAGCTCGGCATCGACCGGTGGCTGGTGCAGGTACTCGAGCGCCTCGGCAAGCGGCGGCATGTCGAGCGAGGCGAGAATGTCGTCCGGCAGCAGCTCCTCGGGCGGACTGGCCCGCATGCGCGTCAACGCCTGCCCGACGAGATTCCTCAGTCGGCCCTGCTGGACGCCTTCGGTCACGGAGTAAACCGGCGTCAGGGCGTCGACGGTCACCGGGTCCTGCCCGGGCTTCAGCAGGCGGTACTCGGGATGCACCATCTCGAGCCCGAGGGGACCGGGTCGCGCCTCGCCGTAACAGCTGACTCGCACGCCGGGCTGGAACTGCGCCTGCTGCTGGCGCGAAAAATAGAAGAACCGAAGCGTAAGCTGGCCGGTGCCGTCGCCGATTCTGACCAGCAGGCTGCGCCGCCGCCGGTATACGGTCTCAGCCAGCAGGACTTCGCCACAGACCATCGCCCGGGCTCCGGGGCGCAGCTCGCCGAGGCGCAGTAATCGAGACCGGTCCTCGTAACGAAGCGGCAGTAAGAACAACAGGTCCTCGACGCGGTACAGGTCGAGGCGCTCGAGCTTCTCGGCCAGCGCGGGCCCGACACCGCTGAGCGAGGTCAGCGGTGCATCGAGCTTGAAATCCGTCGTTTGCAACGGGCCGGGCCGCGCCTACAACGACAGCACAGCCTCTGCCTCGACGTCCGCGCCCTTCGGTAGCGAAGCGACGCCGACGGCAGCGCGGGCCGGGTACGGCTGCGAGAAGTAGTTGGCCATTACCGTGTTCACCGTCCCGAAATTCGCAAGGTCCGTAAGGTAGACATTGACCTTGACGATGTCGTCGAGGCTGCCGCCCGCCGCCTCGGCAACGGCCTTGAGGTTTTCGAATACGCGCCGGGCGCGTGCCTCGAAGTCGCCAGCCACGATTTCCATCGTCGCCGGGTCCAACGGGATCTGCCCCGAAAGAAAAACGAGCCCGCCCGTCCTGATTGCCTGCGAATACGTGCCGATCGCTGCTGGCGCCCCGTCGCTCATGATTGCCTGCTTGCCCATCCGTCCTCCCGTCGTGCGTCAGGCGCTGTCGCGCGTGACGCGGAATACGTTTTGCATCTTGCGAACATTGCGCATGATACGCGCCAGGTGGTCGCGGTCCTTCACGGTCAGCAGGAACGTGAGTTCCGTGCTGTCATCCTGCCGATTCGTCACCGACACCTGCTCGATGTTCGAGTCCGAATCGGCAAGCGTCGCGGCCACCTCGGCGAGAACGCCGGCCCTGTTGACGGTGTCGACCCGAATCTGGCTCAGGAAATCCTTCGCGATGTCGTGCTCCCAGCTCACGGCAAGCCACTTTTCCGGCTGCTTCCTGAACTTGCTCAGGTTGCCGCAGCTGTTGCGATGCACGACGACACCGCGACCGGCACTCAGGTAGCCCATGACATCGTCGCCGGGAATCGGGTAGCAGCACTTGCCGTAGGTCACGACCATGCCTTCGGTACCCGCGATGACGAGACTCGACCCGCGAGCCTGCTTTTGGCCACCCTCTTCCTCACCGATCAGGATCCTGGCGGTCAGCGGTGCGAGCCGCTCACCGAGACCGATCTGCTCGAACAGCGCCTCCGCGTCGGCAAGACTCAGGCGGTCCAGCGCCTGCCGCATCCGGACCTTGCCTACCTTGCGGAGCGAGGAGTCGAGGTCCTTCAGGGAACGGTCGAGCAGTCGCTTGCCGAGGTCCACCGATTCGCTGCGCCGCATGCTCTTCATGTGCTGCCGGATCGCGGTGCGGGCCTTCGCGGTGCCGACGAAGTTCAGCCAGTTAGGATTCGGCCGGGCGCCGCGAGCCGTGATGATCTCGACCGTCTGGCCGCTGCGCAGGATCGTACGCAGCGGCACGAGGATTCGGTCCACTTTTGCCGCGACGCAGCGGTCGCCGACGTCGGTGTGCACCGCATAGGCGAAATCGACGGTCGTCGAGCCCTTCGGCAAGGGCATGATCTCACCGGTTGGCGTGAATACGTAGGTCTTGTCCGGGAACAGGTCCACCTTGACGCTCTCGAGGAATTCCTCCGAGCTGCCGGACTTCTGGATCTCGGCCAGGTGCGCCAGCCATTCGCGCGCGCGCCGCTGCGGTGTCGCGGTCGACTTGTCCTCGGCTTTGTATTGCCAGTGCGCGGCGACGCCGGAATCGGCGACGCGCTCCATCTCGACAGTGCGTATCTGGACTTCCAGGGGCAGGCCTTCCGGCCCGAACAGGGTTGTATGCAGCGACTGGTATCCGTTGATGCGCGGGATCGCGATGTAATCCTTGAAGCGCCCGGGCATCGGCTTGTAGATCCCGTGCACGATGCCGAGCACGCGGTAGCAGGTGCTGACGTCGCTCACGATGATGCGGAAAGCGTACACGTCCGCCACGTCCGACAGCGAGCGCTTCTTCTCAAGCATCTTCTTGTAGATGCTGAAGATATGCTTTTCGCGTCCGGCGACCTGCCCCTCGATCCCTTCGGCCTCGAGGGCCTTTTCGAAGCGATCGGAAATGTCCTTGATGATCTGGCGCTGGTTGCCCTTGCTACGGCGCACCGCCTTCTCGATGACCCGGTAGCGATACGGATGCAGGTAACGCATCCCGAGGTCCTCGAGCTCGATCTTCATCCAGTTGATGCCGAGCCTGTTCGCGATCGGCGCGTAGATTTCGAGCGTTTCGCGCGCAATGCGAAGCTGCTTGTCGCGCGGCATCGCGTCGAGGGTGCTCATGTTGTGCAGCCGATCGGCGAGCTTTACGAGGATGACGCGTATGTCCTCGATCATTGCGAGGATCATCTTGCGAAAGCTCTCCGCCTGCGCCTCCGCCCGGCTGTGGAACTGGATCTGGTCGAGTTTGCTGACGCTGTCGACCAGGGCCGCGATTTCGCCGCCGAAGCTGTCTCGAAGCTCGTCCAGCCGTGTATCGGTATCCTCGATTACGTCGTGCAGGATGGCCGCGGCAATTGCCTGCCCATCCATGTGCATGTCGGCGAGGATCTGGGCGACCGCGACCGGATGGGAGATGTAGGGTTCGCCGCTGCGACGGGTCTGGCCGTCATGGGCCTTCGCCCCGAACTGGTAAGCCCGTTCCACCAGCTCGATCTGCTCGGCTGGCATGTACTCCTCGAGGGACTCTATGAGATGCCGCAAGCCAAAGTCCCGGCGCAGCTTCGCGCCGGGGAGCTTCGACAGGATGGTGGCGGCATAGTCCATAGTCGGAACCTATCGCATTTCGGGAGTCGCGAGACAGGTTCCAGATCTTAACCGGTTCGTGACCGGGCTGCCGGGCGTAGCTGGGGCGATCGGGGGCGGGGTCAGTCGCCGATCGAGATACCCCTGAGCGGCAGCATGTCATCGGCCGACTCCTGGGCAAGGAAGTCTTCGGCGGCCGGCGTCTCGATTTCGTCGAGGATGGACGGCGTAATGTGCCCGCCGGCGATTTCCCTC
>JAOUIH010000044.1 GCA_029884165.1 Gammaproteobacteria bacterium
TTAAGCTCGGCTCTCTCAGCATCCGAAAAAATCCGGTCCTCAGCGCGCTGATGGTCGCGGCGATCGCGATCGGAATCGGCGCATGCATGACGGTGGTAAACGTCTACTACGTCATGAACGGCGACCCGATCCCTGCGAAAAGCAGCGAGCTGTTCTACGTGCAGCTCGACAGCTGGGACCCGAACGAAGCAGTTAATGATGACGGCGAGCCGCCCGACCAGGTGACCTATATCGATGCTACGGCGCTAATGGCCGCCAACCGGGCTCGCCGCCAGGTCGTCAGTTACCAGGTGGGCCGGGTCATACAGCCTGAGGGCGAGGGTGCGCGTCCCTTCCAGGTCAGTGGGCGTGCGTCGACGGCCGACTTTTTCACGATGTTCGACGTGCCGTTCCAGTACGGCTCGGGCTGGGACGAGTCCGCGGACCGGTCCGCGGACCAGGTGGTCGTGCTGGGGCGGCGGACCAACGACCGGGTTTTTGGCGGAGAGGATTCCACCGGGCGGCGCCTCGTCATCAACGGCGATTCGTATCGGGTCGTCGGCGTGATGGACGAGTGGAACCCGGTCCCCAAGTTCTATGACCTGACGACCGGGGACTTCAACGACGTCGAAGAGGTCTTCATGCCCTTCAGCGTCGCCATCGACAAGGAACTCTCCGGCTGGGGCAATACAAACTGCTGGAAACCCTTGGGCGAAGGTGGCTGGCAAGCTTTCCTGAATTCCGAGTGCGTCTGGATGCAGATGTGGGTCGAGCTTGGCAACGAGGCGGAGTGGGCGGAATACAAAGCCTTCCTCGACGCATACACGGAAAGCCAGAAGGCGCTCGGTCGGTTTCAGCGTCCGTTGAACAACAGCCTGCTGAACGTCACCGAGCACCTCGAAGCCCAGGAAGTCGTCGACGACAGCGTGCAGATCCTGCTCGTGCTGGCCGTGCTGTTCCTGCTCGTCTGCCTGCTGAACACGATCGGCCTGCTGCTCGCCAAGGTCATGCGGAGAAGCGGCGACGTAAGCCTGCGCCGCGCGCTGGGTGCGTCCCGGCGCGCCGTCTTCGGCCAGTACATCACGGAGGCCGGGATGATAGGACTCGCCGGCGGGATCATCGGCATCGGGCTGACGCGCCTCGGGCTGACCGGGATCCATGTCCTGTATGCGGACCTGGAATGGATCGACCGCGTGCTGGGAATGGACTGGGTCATGGTGCTGACCGCGGTAGCGCTGGCGATCCTGTCCGCGCTGGCGGCGGCGCTGTACCCGACGTGGCGGGCCGTGCGCATACACCCGGCAAGCCAGCTGAAATCGCTTTGAGAGCCGTGCGCCCCGGCGCGTGCGGCAGCAGGAGAACAGGCATGGAAATCGGACCCATCTGGCGCGCAATGTGGCGCAACAAGTCGGGATACATACTGATTGCGCTCCAGATCGCCGTCACGCTCGCGATCATGGTCAACGCGGTCGCCATCATCCAGGAACGTTCGGGCCTGATGGCACGAGCGAGCGGTATTGACGAAGACAACATCTTTCACGCCACGAGCCTGGTGTTCGCCCCGGACCTCGATCAGCGCAGCCTGATCAACGAGGACCTGGCGGCGCTCCGGGAAATCCCGGGCGTGATCGACGCCATCGCAACGAACTCGGTGCCGATGCGCAATGGCGGCTGGTCGATGGGCTTGCAGGTCGAACCCGGCGTGGGCGTCGATGGCACCGGCACGGCGATCTACTTCACGGACGACCACGGCATCGAAACCTTCGGCCTCAATCTTGTTGCCGGGCGCGACTTCAGGCCGGAGGAGATTACCTGGAACGAACCGGACGAGGTCCGGTGGCCTCCGTCCGTGATCATTACCAGGGCCCTGGCAGAGGCACTTTTCCCGGACGAGTCGTTCGAAGACGTCGTCGGCAAGACCGTTTACATCAACCAGGACGACCCGATGCAGGTCCTCGGCATCGTGGACCGGATGCAGGCGCCGTGGGTCGGCTGGGAATCTGTGGAGCGCTCGGCGCTCGTGCCGATGCTGCGCGAGTCCTCAATAACGCGCTACGTCGTTCGCACGCAGCCCGGGATGCTGAACGAGTTGATGCCGGTGGTCGAGGAATTACTCGCGACGCGCAGCGATAACCGCATCATCGATGGCCTGCGGACGATGGCTGACACGCGCAAACGCGCGTATCTCGATCACGCGAGCATGATCAAGATGCTGAGCTTCATAGTCACCTTGCTGATCACGATCACGGCGCTCGGCATCGTGGGACTGGCGAGCTTCAGCGTTACCCGGCGGACGCGGCAGATCGGCACGCGGCGTGCGCTGGGCGCCACCCGGCCGGAAATTCTGCGTTACTTCGTGCTGGAGAACCTGATTGTCAGTATTTGCGGTACGACGCTCGGCGCCGGCATTGCTATCGGGCTGAATATCTGGATGGTTTCGGCTTTCGACCTCGCGCCCATGTCCTGGCCCATCGTGCCGGTCGCCATGCTGGCACTGATAGGGGTCGGTTTGCTGGCGACCGCGGGTCCGGCCCGCCGGGCGAGTCTCGTTCCGCCGGCCGTGGCTACTCGCGCGGTCTGAGGCTCAGGCCGCGCGAGTGGCGCCGGACTGGTCGCCGAGCGTTTCCTTGCGCCACTCGAAGACATTGAGTTCGATGAAGACGAATGCGACCAACCACAGGAAGGCGTCCCAGAAGTCGACGAAATCCCCCTTGATCCACCAGTAGATCGCCGCGAGCAGCAGGACCGAATAGAGGACGAACTTGGCGGCAGTCGAAACGCGGTAGGCCATGCCCTGCAGCCGCATATGCTCCTGCAGGCGCACGTCCGTCTCAAGGACGAGCACGACCAGGATCCAGACTCCGGCATTGATCACGTCCACCCAGGCCAGCCGCATGATGTCGACGAAGCCTGCCGGATCGACAATGGCATTCAACCCCCGAAACTGGAGGTACTCCGAGGCGCCGCCAAATTCGATGCAGTTCGAGAAGTCCAGCGGCTGATAGTCATCCAGATCGACGGCGTAGCTCCAGTGCTCACCGACCAGGCTGCAGAGGTCGGTGACGTCGTTGAGCGGCACCGCAGCCGCAAGGAACAGGGCCTTGCTCAGGTAGCCATAGAACGCGTACACGATGACTGCGTAGCAGCTGGCGCGAAGCGCATGCAGCGAGAATTTCACGCGCGGCGTGAAATGCCGGTCGTCGAGTACGTAGGTTTCGAGCTCGAACATCAGCAGCAGGACCACCCAGGAGGCAGTGTCGATCGTCGCGGGAAAGGCGGATATGAGCTCGCCGAGCGATACGCCGTCGGCAAACCGCGTCGCAAGCGCCGCCCATTCCTCGACGAAGAACAGGTACACGTTGAACGCCAGGAACGCATATATGGCGTACTTGAAGAACTGGAAAGTCTTGTACCCGTTGCTCGTCATTCCTCGACCCGATACGGAAACCGCTGCGTGAGCGTCTGACCGGCGCTCTGGCGTCGCTCGATGGGCGATTCTGCCAGCTCGGGCGCGGCTGAACCACGCCGGATCGATCCGATGCAGGGCGCCAGCCAGCTCTCGCCCCTGTTCCGGGGCCGGGCTCGACCCGGTGTCCGGCCTGGAATCTGCCGGCCCGGGGATTCGTCAGGGAATCCTCAGGCAAGGATCGGGGGAGGATCAGGCGCGCGCACGGACCGCGAGCCACAGTGCAGCCGTCGAATCATTTGAACGAGGGCGGGCTGATGGATACGAACGAAGCCAGGCGAGGGGCGAGGAGGCTACCGACCAGGGACAGCGGCCGAGAGGACCTGCTGTACGGCCTGGAGCGCCGCTGGCAGACGATTGGGGCGCCGGCGTCGCAGGACGAGCTGCTGGGCGGCAGGGCCCGGGCCCGCGTCGCCGACTATGCAAACAACATCGAGAATTACATCGGCACCGTGGCCTTGCCCGTCGGCATGGCCGGGCCTCTCAAGGTACACGGAGTTGCGGGAACGCAATCTTACTGCGTGCCGCTGGCAACCACCGAAGCCGCCCTGGTCGCCTCGTACAACCGCGGCGCCCGGCTACTGAGCGAGGCCGGGGGCTGCACCGCTCGCGTCGTGAAAAAGGCCGTCAGCCGAACGCCGGTGTTCATTTTCCGGCGGCTGGTCGATGCCGAATCCTTTGCGGACTTCGTCTGCGGCGCGATTGATCGCTGGTGCGGGCTCGTGAACTCGGTAACCCGGCACGGCCGGCTGCTGGACGTCGAGCCCTGCATCGAGGGCAACCATGTCTATCTTGACCTGAGCTATGCGACCGGCGACGCGTCCGGCCAGAACATGGTCACCTTCGCCAGCGAGGCGGTCTGCCGTGCCATGGCGGACGAATCGCCGGTAAAGCCGGAGCGCTGGTTCCTCGAGGCCAACCTGTCCGGTGACAAGAAGGCCAGCGCGCGAGCCCTCGGCGGCGTGCGGGGCCGGCGGACGGTCGCCGAAGTGAGACTGCCGGCGCGCCTCGTCGGCGAGCGCCTGCATACGACGCCGGCGGCGATGGTCAATTACTGGTACGCCGGGGCGATCGGCGGCGTCATGAGCGGCACCACCGGTATCCACGGGCATTTCGCGAACGGCATCGCCGCGCTCTATCTCGCCTGCGGGCAGGACGTCGCCTGCGTCGCAGAATCCGCGACCGGCATCACTCGCCTCGAGATGGATGAGGCCGGTGACCTGTATGCCGCGGTGACCCTGCCGAATCTCATGCTCGGCACTGTCGGTGGGGGCACGGGACTGCCGAGTGCGCGTGCCTGCCTGGACCTCCTCGGGCTGGCGGGCGCCGGCCAAGCAGACGCCCTCGCCGAAGTCTGTGCGGCGCTCGTTCTCGGCGGCGAATTGTCGATCATTGCGGCGTTCTGCTCCGGTGATTTCGCTAACGCGCATCGATGCCTGTCGCGGGGCGAACCGATGCAGAGGAGGAGTTGACATGTCCAGCCGTTGGTACACGTACCAGAAAGAAAGATTCCCGCTCCTGAAGAACGGTCTGCTGGTCGGGGTCTTCTGCATCTCGATCCTGCTGTTCTCCGGGCTGCAGTCGAGCGGCCCGGCCTTGCCCGGCACACTGCCCGTGTTGGCTGCAATGTTCAGTACGCTGCTGATCTTTTTCCAGCTGCGCGTCGCCGACGAAATCAAGGACTACGATGCGGACGCGCGTTATCGCCCGGAGCGCCCGGTGCCGCGCGGGCTGGTAACGCTGCGGGAACTCGGCGCCCTGGCGTTCGTTGCCGCGGCCGTGCAGTTCGCGATCGCTGTAGCGACCGACGTCGGACTCGTGCCGATCCTGGTCTTCGTCTGGCTGTACATGTGGCTCATGACCAGGGAGTTCTTCGTTCCGGACTGGCTCCGGCGGCACCCTGTCGCCTACATGCTGAGCCACATGCTGGTCATGCCGATGATCGGGCTGTACGTCAGCGCGTTCGACTGGCGCTGCCTGTGTAACGAGTTGCCGGCCGGGCTCGGCTGGCTGCTCGCGATGAGTTTTTTCACGGGGCTGGTCCTCGAGATTGGTCGCAAGGTCAAGACGGCTTCCGGCGAGCGCGACGGCGTCGACACCTACAGCGCGCTGTGGGGACCGGCACGCTCGGCTGCCGCCTGGGCAGGCTGCGCGATCGTCGCCGCCCTGCTGTATCTCGAAGCGCTCTCCTACATTTCCATCGGCCTGCCAGGCGTATTGCCTGCGCTGGCTGCGTCCGCCATAGCAACGCTCGCCGCGATCCCGTTCATCGCGCGCGGCGCGGAATTGCGGGCGAGTTTCGAAAAGGCCATCGAGGGAGCGTCCGGGCTCGTTACGCTTTGCCTGTACGCGGGTCTGGGGCCGCTGCAGCTTTTGCTGGGAGACTGAAATGAATCGCGACATCCTGAGCGGAACACAAGCGCACGACGCAAATCGCTGCGGCAACAAGGCAGCCAGGCTGGCAGAGTTGCAGGGCGCCGGTTTTCTGGTGCCGGATTTCCTCGTGGTACTGCCCGACGCCGATATCGACGGACCCGGGTTTGGCGTCCGGCTCGCCGAGGCGGTGCACATGCTTGCAGGTCGGCGCCCGGTCGCGGTGCGTTCGTCCGGTCGCGATGAAGACGGCACAGGACAATCCCATGCAGGCATGTACGAAAGTTTTCTCGATGTCGCTCGGGAGGACGTCCTCGCGCGCATCAGGGATGTGCGCGCGTCCGCCGCGGGCGCACGGCTGCAGAGCTACCGGCATACCCATGAACTCGGCGCCGCAGAATCGATACCGGCCGTCATCGTGCAACGCATGGCCCATGCAGATGCTGCCGGGGTTGCATTCGCCGCCAACCCGGTCACAGGGCGTACCGACCGCGTGACGATCGGGGCGGTCCGTGGCCTGGGCGATGTGCTGGTCAGCGGCGCGGAGGAGGGCGACAGCTGGGAGCTAACAGCAAGCGGTCGAATACTGACGCGGGACTGCCGCGATCACCGGCGTCCCGTGCTCAGCTGCCGGCAGTTGCGCCGCGTGGCGGCACTGGCGCAGAGGGTCAGCGCGCATTGCGGCCGTCCGCAGGATATCGAGTGGGCATTCGCCGGTCGCCGGCTGGTCCTGCTGCAGTCGAGGGATATAACGACGATCCCGGCGCCGGCGAACGAGGGCGAGCATGCGCTCTGGGACAACAGCAACATTGTCGAGAGTTATGGCGGGGTCACGACGCCGCTGACCTTTTCCGTCGCACGCGCCGCTTATGCTGATGCGTACCGCAATCTCGGACGGGTCATCGGCGTCAGCGAGCGCGCCATCGGAGCCCATGCCCGGGACTACGAACAGATGATCGGGCTCATCGACGGGCACGTATACTACAACCTGCTCAGCTGGTACCGGCTCTTGATGCTGGTACCCGGCTTTCGACACAACCGGCGCTTCATGGAACAGATGATGGGCGTCACCCGCGAACTGCCGGACGCCGAGCTGCAGTCGGACTCCGCAGGGCCTTTCGCGGGCATCCGCAGCGGTCTCGGGCTGGCGCGAGTGGCCCTGCGCCTCCTCGGACGGCTCAACGGCCACGCAGGCCGTGTCCGCAGGTTTCATGCCCACATGGAGCAGGCGCTCAGCCCGCGGCCGCTGGCAGATTACTCGGCGAGTCAGCTGTGCGACTACTACGAGGAGCTGCAGTCGCAGGTCGTCCCTGCCTGGGACACGCCGCTGGTCAATGACCTGTTCTGCATGTTGTTTCACGGCGTGTTGCGCGCGTTGTGCGAGCGCTGGCTGCCGTCGGACCTTAAAGCCGTACACAACGAATTGTTGCGCGGCGAATCCGCGCTCGTGAGTCTCGAGCCGGTGCACCGGATGCGGCGGATGGCCGAATTCGTTCGAGAATCGCCTGAACTCGGCAGCGCGCTCCTGTCAGGCGATGCCGCCCGCATATCGTCCGCAATAATCGGGCACGAGGGTTTCGGCTCGGAGTACCTCGCGTACCTGGAACGCTTCGGCGACCGTTGCGTAGACGAACTGAAGCTGGAGAGCCCGACGCTGGCCGAGGATCCCACGTCGCTGCTGCAGGCCGTCGCGCAACTGGCGGTACAACCGGCCACAGCTGCGAGTCCCGGGGCGGAGGCGAGTCGACAGCCGTCCGAGGAGCGTGTACTTCGCGAACTGCGGGGCGGAACCAGGCGTGCCGTTTTCAGGACGGTGCTGGCCCGGGCGCGGGCGGCCGTCCGTGACAGGGAAAATCTTCGTTTCGAACGAACGCGGGTTTACGGGCGCGTGCGCTCCATAGTCCTGGAACTGGGGCGCCGGCTGCTCGAGCTGCAGGTACTGGCGTCAGTCGACGACGTCTTTTACCTGGAACTGGATGAGCTGCTCGGCTTCGTGCGAGGAACGGGTTGCAGCGCTGCACTCGCGGAGATTGCCCGCGTGCGTCGCCAGGAATTCGACCGATACCGCGCCGCGCCGGCTCCGCCACGCCGCTTCCTGAGTTCCGGACCGCCGCAGCTTCCGACCTCTCGACGAGTCGTCGACGGAGCAGCGCCGGTCGCGGACGGCCTCGAGTTGTCGGCCCAGGCCTGTTCGCCCGGCCTGTCCCGGGGTCCGGTCAAGGTCGTTCGGGACCCGCGCGCCGCCGACATAAGGAGTGGCGACATCCTGGTCGCAGCGAGAACCGACCCCGGCTGGGTTACGCTTTTCCCGGCAGCGGCCGGCATCATCATGGAACGGGGCAGCCTGCTGTCACACACGGCCATCGTCGCCCGCGAACTCGGAATTCCCTGTGTCGTCGGCGCCGACGGCGCCTGCGACTGGCTGCGTGATGGCGACTGGGTTGAACTCGACGGGACGGCGGGGCGGGTCCGCCGACTCGATGCAGCCGAGAGGGCGGCCTGATGGCGGGACGTATCGCGGTGGCCCGTGCCGTCTGGAAGTTCCGCTGGCTGCTGGCCGCGACCTGTGCCGTGCTGAGCGTCGCTGCGCTGGGTCCGCTCTCGACGCTGGCCGTGTCGAACTCGCTCGATATCTGGTACCCGCAGGACGATCCGGTGCTGGAGGAATACCGGCGCTTTCTCGAGCGCTACGGCAGCGACGAACTGGTGGTCGTGGCGGTGAGCGATGCCGGCGGATTCGACGATGGTTCGGCGCTGGAGCGCATCTCGGCACTTACCGATGAGCTTTACGGGGTCGACGGCGTCGCCGATGTGATCTCGATGACCACCGTGCCGGATTCTATGCTCGGCATCGAACAGCGACTGCTGAGCGATGACGCGCGCTCGACCGCCTTGCTGCTGCGGATGGAGGGGGGGCCCGAGCTCGAAGCGGATCGGCACGCGATCCTGCTCCGCATCCGGCAGGTCGTAGCCGAAGCGGGCATGCCGGCCCGATTCGCCGGTTTCGGCGTGATCTACGATACCTTGAACCAGGCATCGACCGAGGGCTCGGCTGCCCTGGTCGGCGCGGCCCACCTGGCGATGCTGGTGCTGCTTGGTCTTTGCCTGCGACGTGCCCTGCCGACCCTCGTGACGCTGCTGGCCGTCTGCATGGCCGCGATCTGGACGATGGGGACATACGCCGCGTTCGGCACGCAACTCAACATGGTGACGATGGTGCTGCCGACGCTCGTGCTGGTGATCGGCATCGCGGACTGCGTGCACCTCCTGCGTTCGGTCGCGCGGGAGGACCGTTCGCTGGCGCGTGACGAACGCGTCGTAACGGGCATCGCGCACGCGCTGGGTCCGTGCCTGCTGACCTCGCTGACGACAGCCGCCGGTTTTTTCGCCCTGGCGCTGTCCGATCTCCCGATCGTCCGTGGCCTCGGCCTGTTCGGTGCTTTCGGGGTAATCGCGGCCCTCATTACCTCGCTGTGCATCGTTCCGGCTGCACTGTCCTTCGCCGGAGCCGAGGCGGACCGCTCGCCGGCGGTCTTCGACCGAATTCCCAGGGCCCTGCACCACGCGGCGACCGGGCATCCGCTGGCCGTGACCGCCGGGTTCCTGCTGCTGGCTGGTTTTCTTGCCACGGGCATCGGCCGCATCAAGGTCGATACCTACTCGATCGGTTACCTAGCGGACGACCACCCCGTGCGCGTCGATTCGGACCTCATCGAGGCCTCGATCGGCGCCTACGCCTCGATCGACTTCGTCGTACGCTCGCGCGACGTGCTGGCGCCCGAGTTGCTCCGCTCTGTGGAGCTCTGGCAGCAGGCGGCTGCCGCCCATCCCGGCGTGGACTGGAGCTGGTCCTTGCTGGACGCCGCCGGCATCCGTTCGACTGGCGACAGCTATGCCGCGATGACGGGCGCTGTCGGGCGACTGCGCGTACTCGCTCCGGATGTCCTCGACGGCTTGCTCGCCGGCAGGGACGAAATGCGCGTGTCGTTCGGCGCCCCGATGATGTCGGCGCGCGAGGTCCAGGCTCTGGTCGACGAGCTGCTCGAGCTGGCCGATTTTCCGACCGGAGTAAACGTGGTGCCGGCCGGCTACGCGGCCGCCTACACGCGCATCGTCGACCGGCTGGTGATCGCTCAGCGGGACGGATTTGCAGGCTCCTTCCTGCTGGTGTTCGCCGCGCTGGCCGTGGCGTTGCGATCGACACGACGGTTGCTGCTGGCGGTCCCGGCGAATCTGCTGCCGGTTCTCGCCACGCTGGGCCTCATGGGCTGGAGCGGCATCCCGCTGGATATCGCGACGGTTACCATTGCCAGCGTCCTGCTCGGCCTGATCGTCGACGACACGGTCCACCTGCTCTGGCCGCGGGGCGGCGCGGGTATCGGCGGGTCGCTCGCGCGTGCGACGGAGCGCTCGGGTGGGGCGCTGCTGATGACCAGCCTGATACTCGGCTGCGGCTTCCTCGTGCTCGGCCTGGCGGAGATCCGCTCGGTCGCCTGGTTCGGCCGGCTGGCCTGCTTCACCGTTGGCTTCGCCCTTGCCACGGACCTCCTGCTGCTGCCGGCGCTCTCGGCCTTGCTGGACCGGGTCATGCTAAAGCCCGCTCGGGAGTCCGCGCCGGGCGTCACTTGCTGAATTCCAACTTATTGTTTCTATGGATTATTCAGGTCGTCAGGAAATCGTCAGGCTTTCCGCGACGAAGGCTCACCAGTCGGTCAAGTGCGCCGGGTCCCGGGGCGCGAACCTGCAGCCTCGACAACAGCAGATCGAGACCGGGAGACGGACATGGTTGCGGAAATTGCGAAGACGACGCGTTTCGAGCGGGTTCGCTACGCCCAGTGCTGGGAAGATGCCGACGTCCTGGTCGACGCCCTAGCGGTCCGTCCCGGCGGTACCTATCTGTCGATCGCCTCGGCAGGTGACAACGCCCTGGCCCTGGTCGGCGCCGGCGCAGGACGAGTCATTGCAGTCGACCTGAACCCCGCCCAGATCGCCTGCCTCGAACTGCGCGTGGCGGCGTACCGCTGCCTGTCGCACGGCGAGTTCCTGGAACTACTGGGCCAGGCGCCGAGCGGTCGGAGGCTCTGTCTTTATGCCCGCTGCCGTTCCGGGCTGTCCCGCGCCGCGCGAGAGTTCTGGGACGGCAGGCCGGCCCTCGTCCGGCGCGGCATCGCGCGCTGCGGCAAATTCGAACGCTATCTTGCGCTCTTTCGGCGGGCCATCCTCCCGCTCATTCACAGCCGTGCGACCGTGAGCGAACTGTTCAGGCTGGAGACCGAAGAGGCGCGCGAGCGCTTCTACGCCGAGCGGTGGATGAATCGCCGCTGGAAGCTGCTCTGCCGCCTGTTCTTCGGACGGCCGGCGCTCGGGCGTTTCGGTCGCGATCCCAACTTCACGCGTTACGCCGACGAACCGGTATGGCACAGCCTGCAGCGACAGCTCCCGCGCGCGCTCGTTACGCAGCGCCCGGCGGAGAATCCGTACCTGCAGTGGATCCTGACCGGACGCTTCCGGACGGCGCTGCCCTGGGCGCTGCGTGCAGAAAACTATGCGCGTATACGGGCCAATCTCGACGCGCTCGAATGGCGCTGCTCGGCGATCGAGGACGTACTCGCCGAGTTGCCCTCCGGCAGCGTCGACGGCTGCAATCTCAGCGACGTATTCGAGTACGTATCGCCAGCCGCTTACGAATCGGTACTGGCCGAACTCGCCCGCTGCGGCTCGCCCGGTGCGCGGCTCGTCTACTGGAACGTGGTCGTGGATCGACACAGGCCGGAGTCCATGCGCGGCCGGCTGCGCCCGCTGACGCTCGATGCGGCCCGGCTGCACGCATCCGACAAGGCGTTCTTCTATCGCAACCTGGTTATCGAGGAGGTCTGCCCGTGAGCGACACCATGATTTCGCTGCTGCTGCCGCCGCTATTGCTCGTGCCTGCCATGGGCATGCTGAGTCGTGCCGGCGGTGATGGAGAGTTGCTTGGGGAACTGCGGCGCAAAGCGCTGCACGTGGGTACCGGTCTCGCAGCCCTGACGTTCCCTTATTTCCTGAACACGCCACCCCGGGTCCTGGTCGCGATGGCCCTGGTGCTGGCCTGGATGGGGGCCGTCCGCCGAATTCCGGCCTTGCGAGCGAGTTTCGGTCGCTGCCTGTTCGGGGCCGGCCGATGCTCTCACGGCGAACTCTATTTCGCGGTCTCAACGGGTTTCCTCCTGATCGTCGCAGACAGCCCACTGCTTTATGCGATCCCCCTCCTGGTCCTGACACTCGCCGACGCGGCTGCGGCTGTCGCCGGGCGCATGGCCGTGCGACTTGGCGACGGCACGCTCGCGCGTCCGTGGATCAATGGCAAGACTCGGGCCGGGAGCGCGGCATTCGCGCTGGTCGCTTTCAGCGTCAGCGGGCCGCTGCTTGCTTTCGCGCCCGATGTGTCCATCCCGAGCGCCCTGCTGATCGGCCTGGTGCTTGCGCTTACAACCGCCGCCGTCGAACTCGGAAGTCGCGGCGGCGCGGACAATTTCCTGATTCCGATCGCTGCCTACCTGGTGCTCTGCGCCTTCGGCCCGTCCGTCGTGCCGGCGCTGGGCGAGGGGACGGTCGGCGAATTTCTCAATCTTGTCGCGGGAGTATGACCATGTACGACATATTCGACATGCAGGCGGGCGATTACCGGGGCGTCGTCGATACGACCGGCTTCGATGCCGGCAGGCTGGAGCGCGAACGGGCCGACGAACACTACGCGGTCATGGACGCCAACGATAGGGTCCTGGCACGGTGTTCGATCTGGTGGCGGGATGCGCCGGTGGTCGGGCAGGGAACGGCCGGCGCGATCGGGCACTACGCGGCCCTGGATGCTGAAGCCGCAGGCCTGCTGCTCGATTTCGCCTGCCGCCAGCTAAAGCAGCGCCGCTGTTCCCTGGCACTGGGACCGCTCGACGGGAGCACGTGGCGGCGTTACCGCTTCGTGACGGAACGCGGGCACGCGAAACCCTTCTTCATGGAACCGGACAATCCCGATGAATGGCCTGCACATTTTGCTGGCGCCGGATTCGGGAGCTACGCACGCTATGTGTCCGAGCTGAACGACAACTTCCCGATCCGGCAGCCGGAAATCGGTGACCTGCCCCAGCGTTTTGCCAGGGCGGGCGTGACGATCGAGCAACTCGATCTTTCCGGCCCGGCCACGGATCTGTCCGATATTCACGCCGTAGCCTGCGCCGCATTCACCGGCAGCCCTTTATTCACGCCAATCGACTTCGACGAATTCGCGGCGATCTATGCGCCGCTTCTGACCAGCGTCGATCCGCGCCTGATGCTGATCGCGCGACACGAGGGCCGGATCGTCGGCTTCGTTTTCGCGCCGCCGGATTACCTGCAAAGTCTCGACCCTGCTGCGATAGACACGATAGTCATCAAGACGGTCGCCGTGTTGCCGGATGCCTGCTATCGCGGGCTCGGGCGCATGCTGATCGTCGACATGCTGCGCAATGCCGAATCGATGGGTTATCGGCAGGCGATCAGCGCACTGATGTACTGCGAGAACCGCAGCCAGCAGATCAGCCGCGACTGCGCCCGGCCGATGCGCGAGTACCGCCTGTTTGCACGGGAGCTCGCGGCATGAACATCGTCGAGTGCCTGGAATCGGGGCTACGAACCTGCGGCGACCACGCGGCACTGATCGAGGGCATGGGCCGCAAACGTCGCGTGCTGACGTATCTCGAAACACAGCGTCGCATCGACCGGGGCGTGGAGCGCCTGCGCTCCGCCGGGCTTGCGCCCGGCTCGCGGATTCTGCTGGCGGCACCGTTCTCCGCCGACATGACCGTCGCGCTTCTGGCCGTATTGAAGGCCGGCATGGTCGCGATGTTCGTCGACCCGGGCCACGGGGCCGCACAGGTCGCTCGCTGCCTCCGGGCGCAACCGCCGGATGCCATCGTCGCGGGCCCGTTGACCTCCGCGATCGGGCAGTTGTTCCCCGAGCTACGCAGGGTCGCGCGGAAATTTCCGCTGCGCGGTCGGCGCGGGCTGCTGGATCTGCCGGCCGCGACGGTGGCCCAGGGGATCGAGCCGCGCTCCGCCGAGGATTCGGCATTGCTGACGTTCACCAGCGGCAGCACGGGGGAGCCGAAGCCGGTCGTCCGGACCCACGGGTTCCTGCTGCGGCAACTGGAAATGATCGACCGCGTCGCCGATGTCCAACCGGCGGACATCGATTTCGTGGCGATGCCGATGTTCGTCCTGTTCAACCTGGGCCGGCAAGTTACGAGCGTTCTGCCGGCCTGTGATATCCGCCGGCCGGGGCGCGCGGATCCCGAACTTGCCTGGTTGCAGCTTCGGCAGGAACGGACGACGCGAATCGTAGCTTCACCTGCCTTGCTCGAGCGCCTCGCCGCATACTGCGAACGCCGCGGCAGTCGTCTGCCGAGCCTGCGCCGCATCTCGACCGGCGGCGGCCCGGTGCCGCCGTCCCTGCCGGAGCGGCTGGCGGAGATAGCCCCCGGCGCCCGGGTCGTTTCCGTGTATGGCAGCACCGAGGCCGAACCGATCGCCTGCATCGACAGCCGGGACGTCTCGATATCGGACCTGAAGCGCATGCGGGAAGGGTCCGGCCTGCTGGTTGGCCGAGCGGTGGAGCGCTGCCAGGTGCGCATCCTGCGCGAACTGCCGTTCCGGACGAGCCGCTCCTATACAAGGACCGAGTTCGACGCGCTTTGCGTCCGGACCGGCCAGATCGGCGAGATCGTCGTCAGCGGCCCGCATGTCCTGAAAGCTTACGCGGATCCGGCCAGGAACGCGGAAACCAAGTTGGACGTCGACGGAGTTCGGTGGCACCGGACCGGCGACGCGGGCTACTTGGACCCGCGCGGACGCCTCTGGCTGGTCGGCCGATGCAGTGCCGCCATCAGGGATAGCCGCGGCGAGATCTACCCGTTCCAGGTCGAATACGCCGCCCGGTCCGTGCCGGGCGTCCGGTGCGCCGCGCTCGTGGACATCGACGGGCGGCGCGTGCTGGCCATCGAAACGCGCCAGCGCGGCATCGACTGCAGCCGCATCGCACGCTGCGTCATGCAGCAGGCCATCGATCGGGTCGTCGTGCTGCGGCGCATTCCCGTCGACCGACGGCACAATGCGAAGGTCGATTACCCGGCACTCCGCCGGATGCTGGACGGACGGTCGGGCGGGCTGGGCCTGGTGACACTGGCGGTCCTTGCGGGCATTTGCTCCGCAGCCGCGCAGCTGCTGCGCCGCGCCCGGAGCCGCTTTATGGCGGCGCGTACCTGAAGCTCGATCCGGAGAATCGCCTCAGGCGATCTCCTCGGCCTCGTTATCGGCGCCTTCGTAGTACACCCAGACGTTTTCTTCGCCGGACAGCAGTTCGAGGTACTTCGGGTGCACGAACAGCGTTTCGCGGCCCGACTTGTGCTCCCGCAGCACCCCGATGTCGCACAGTTGCTTCAGGTAGACCGAAGCCGTCTGGCGCTTGGCGATATCCGTATCCACGAGGTTCGCGATGCGGCAATACGGTTGCTTGAAGAGCGCCTCGACCAGCTCCCAGGAATAGGTTTTCGGCAGGCGCTGCTGGATGTAGCGGCTCGTATGGTGCATCAGCTCCCGGATCGCCTTGATCTTGTCGGTCGTCCAGAGGCAGGTCTCCTCGACGCCCTGCAGCATGAACATGATCCAGGGTTCCCACGCCTGTTGGACGGTAACGCCCAGCAGCAGCCGGTAGTAGTCCGCCTTGTGCTGGATGATGTAACGGCTCAGGTACAGGATGGGCGAGTCCAGCAAGCCCTGTTCGACGAGGAACAGGATGTTCAGTATGCGGCCGGTGCGTCCATTGCCGTCGACGAAGGGGTGGATGGCCTCGAACTGGTAGTGCTGCACGGCCATCCTTACCAGCGGGTCCAGGTCCTTGGCCCGGTGCATGAAGTCGGCCCAGTTCTCGAGCAGCTTCTGGATCAGCGCCTGGCCCTCGGGCGGCGTGTAGATGGTCTCTCCGCTGCGCCGGTTCTGCAGCTTGGTTCCAGGAATTGCTCGAAGATCAAGCTCCAGGTTTTTGATAGTGCTGCATATTTGTATGGCCATGTCGGTCGTCAGCATGCGTCGCTGGACCATCTTGGTGCCTTCGAAAAGTGCCGTCCGGTAGCGCAGGGCTTCCTTGGTCGCGGCGTCGGCTTTGTCCTCGGCCATGTCGACGAACTGGAACAGCTTGTCCGTCGTGGTCACGATGTTCTCGATCTCCGAACTGGCTTGCGCCTCCAGCAGGGGCAGGGCGTTCACCAAGACTGCCGCATTGGGTATCAATTCGGCCGCCTGCTTGAGTTCCGCCAGCGCCACCCGTGCGTCGATGCACTTCTTGAGGATCGGGGTGGACTCGACCTGGTCTTGCGGCGGTGGCAGTGGCGGCAGATCGTTGTAGGGTTTTGCAGGATTAAAATTGGGCATATACGTCAAGTTTCCAGAAATTAGGGCACAAATCGGTCACGATGCCAGCACGACGTCCGGAGACGTCGGTAAGCTCCTAGAGCTCTCGGAAAATAGCGCAGGTTAGCGAAAGTTAGCGGCAAATAACGCCATTTTGAACGCCTTTTAAACATAATCAAACCGGTCCGGCCGGACCGAGATGTCGAGCGGCAACCCGCAGATCGACCGATACGCCCGGATACGTCGATACCGTCGACACGTCGCCACAATGTGTCGAAATAATGGCAAAAAATCGACATATGCGAGATACGTGTCGAGTGGATCGACATGTCCGCCCGATATGTCGATTTGGCGAGCGATTTTCGACATATTCGGAGTATATGTCGATCCGGTCGACACCGGAGTGACCCAGGTCCCTGTTCCGGCGCGGCCGGGCCCGCGTCAGGCGCTCGCCAGCAGGCGAAAGAAAGAAAACTGTGCGTCGTCGACGCTCTGCGGTTCGATCCGCAGATCGCTGCGTGCGCGGAGTGCGGCAGCGGCTTTTTCGGTCAGCAGGACCTCGCCGCCACGCGCGATGTCTTCGCCGAGCTTCGACGCGCGGTTCATTTCGTCGCCCTGCGCCAGGTTCGGGCCGATCGCGTAGACCGGGCCGAACCCGATACCGATGCAGCAGCGTGCGGGATCAGCAGAGGCCAGCGGCGTCGCATTGAACAGGGCTATCCTGCGCTGGATCTCCAGCGCGGCGTCAGCGGCCGGGTCCGGGCGATCGAACAGGGCGACAAGGTTGTCGGCGAAGCAACGCACGAAACTCGCGCCGGCGCGCGTAAGTACCGGCAGGCAGACCTTCTGGGCGTCGAAGATCCTGAGCAGGCTGGCGAGTTCGCCGGTGTTCATCGCGGTGGCGGTGAAACCTGTCATGTCGAGGACCAGGATCGCCCGCGTGCGCCGGTAGCGCCGGTCGAACTGTGCCTCGGTCAGTTCGCCCCTCTGCAAGGCCAGGAAATCCGCGTATACGGTTTCGTCCCAGCCCTGGTATTCCGCGAGCAGCCCCGGATCGTCCAGCATGTCGTAGGGAAAGTTCACGATTCGAGTCCTCGGGGCGGGCGCTCGCTCAGGCTGCCCGGCCGAGTTGCTCCAGCCGTTTCTCGTTGACGATCAGCAACAACTGCGCCGCGGCCTCGGCATCGCACAAGGCCCGGTGATGCGATTTCAAAGGAATGTCGAAGCGGCCGCACAGTTCGGCGAGGCTGTACGACGGAAGACCCGGGAATAGCTTACGCATCGAGGCGCAGGTGCAGAGCCTGGGATAACGGAACGGGCGGCCGAGGCGCTCGTACTCCGCGGCGATGAAGCGGTAGTCGAATGCGACGTTGTGTGCGACGAATATCGAGCCCTGCAGGAAGGCTTCCAGGTCATCGGCTATGTCCGCGAAGCGCGGCGCGTCGGCGACCATCGCGTTCGAGATGCCGGTCAGCCGCGTAATACTGGCCGGAATCGGGCGTTGCGGGTGGACTAGCGTGCTGTAACGGTCGACGATCCGGCCGTTCCTGATCTTGACGGCGCCAATCTCGGCAACCCGGTGCGCCGGTCCATTGCCGCCGGTCGTTTCGATATCCACGACGGAATACGCCTGGTCGGGATCGAGCGTCCAGCGGACGCGCAGCACGTCCGCGCGAAAGCCGGCCGCACGCAGCTGTTCGATACGCAGAAGCTGGTTGCGGCGCAGCTGGTCTCCCTCCGCCTTGACCTCGATGAAGCGTGCGCCGTCCGCGTCGATGAGCAGCAGGTCAGGGTAGCCGTGGCGCGAATCCGCGTAAGCCTGGCAGAACCGCCGGACGATAATCCGGAGCGCATCGCCTCGCGCGGTCTCGAGCAGCGCAAGTAACGCGTCGAGCGTTGCCTGGCGCCAGCGGAACACGCCGTTCGGCGTTCCGAAGTGGCGCGTGCTGGTGCGCAGCAGCACGAAGCTCGTTGCGGCCGGGTCATCGAGGAGCGCCAGCCGTTCTTCGATCGCGAATTCGTGCTCACCGTAGAACGAACCGTCCCTGAGGGGCACTGGCACCAGGTCGAACGGGCTGCTGAGGGATGCCCGGTCAGGGCCGAACAGCAGGTCCCAGAACAACAGGCCGAACAGCGTTCGCCACAACGAGTTCTCGACCCGGAACGCGCGCATGCCGCGCCGCTCGTACCACTCGACGACGCCGCGTTCGGGTGCGCCATTCAACGACTCGTCGAGCTCGATCGTCTCGGATGCGCGCAGGATGTCGGTGAGGGCAGAGGTTCGTTTTTTTTCGAATTTTCGCTGGTACATGTCTGCGGCGAACAGCCACTCTTCGTCATTGCGCGGATCATCCAGGCAGCGTTCGAGAAACTCGCGCGCCACGTCGGCCTGGCCGCTGCCGAGGAGCAGGTGCAGTACGCGCTCGTTACAGCGGATCGACTCCCCGCGCCGGTAGACGGTGAGCGCCCGATCGGGTTCATCCTCCTTTTCCGCCTCACGACCCAGCAGGAACGCAAGGCGGTCACGCAGGGCGGCGGCGCCCGCAGACGCCGGATCCGGCCAGGCTTCCGACTCGTCGATGAGTCGCTGCTCTTCACCCGGCAGCTTGCGCTCGAGCCGGGCCAGCCGCGTCGCGAAATAGAAGTGCTCGAGTGCCTCGTCACGGTCGTTGAAGCGGGGCTCGTAGCTGTCCGTGAACCCCTGTGTCCGAACCAGCCCGAGGTCGCGCATCGTAAACCGCGACAGCCCATCCTCGATCCGGCCGAAGTAGAGATACAGCAGGTATTGAACGCTCCGGGCGCGGCGCTGCACCAGCAGCGTGCCGGTATCGAAGCGGGTGACGAACTCGGCGGGATCGGCGTGTGCGCGCGCGAACTCGACCAGTTCGCCTTTCTTCAGGGAGCGGCCGAGCCCGGCGAAGGAAACGATCAGTGCGTGCAGGAGTTCCGCCCTGGTCAGGAACGTCAGCAGTTCGTCGAAATGTTCCGCAGATGGCCGTCCGACCCAGCCGCCGTCGGTCAGCGAACCGATCGGACCGTCGAGCCTGCCTAGCTCCGGGTAGCGAAGCCGGGAACGGGCAAATACCCGTCCCTTGCGATTGACCAGCCGCACGTAGAGCCGCTGCGCATCGAGCGGCAGGGATCGAAAATCGTCGACGAAGCTTCTGTGTTCATCGAGCAGCACATGCGCGTAATGCCGCGATACGAAGTCGAGCATTTCAATGAAATGCGCGTGGTAATAGAACGTAGGCAGCCCGGGCTGTGCCGCCGTACCCGCGTCTTCGGGCCCGTCCGGCATCGCGCGTCAGTCGCCGCCGGTCCGCGCGGCATACTCGAGGGCGAAGCCGACCAGCGCTCGCACGCCGACGATCAACGCCGCCTCGTTCGAATTGAACATTGGCGAATGATTCGACGGTGCTGCCCCGGCCGGAACGCCGGGATCGTTGACGCCGAGCATCAGGAACAGGCCTGGCACGTGTTTCTGGTAGTGCGCAAAGTCCTCCGCGCCCGTGATCAGCCTGCCTTCCTGCACCTTGTCTTCGCCGGCGGCCCAGTAAAGCGCGGGCATCATCGAACGGAGCAGGTCGGGATCGTTGCCGGTAACCGGCGCATAAGGCTCGATGGTCACGGTCGCCTCGGCGCCATTCGCCTCGGCGATATTGGTAACGGTGGTCCGCAGCCTGGCGTGCAGCTTTTCCCGCTCGCCGACGTCGAAGGTGCGGATGGTGCCCAGCATCTCGACGTCGTCGGGAATGATGTTGCCGCGCACACCGCCGCGAATGCTGCCGATCGTGATGACCGCGGGTCCCCGGGTGATGTCGACGTGCCGGCTCGCGATCCCCTGGATCGCATTGATCACCTGCGCGGCGACGTAAATCGGATCGACGCCCAGCCACGGCGATGAACCGTGGGTCTGGCGGCCGCGAATGCTGATCTGCAGGTTGTCTGCGGCCGCCATGTAGCCGCCTGACCGGTAGCTGATCGTGCCCTGTTCGCTCGGCCAGACGTGCAGGCCGAACATGGCCTCGGGGGCGTCGGGGCCATCGAAAAGTCCCTCCTTGATCATCAGCGCCGCACCGCCTTCCTCGCCGGCCGGAGGCCCTTCCTCGGCCGGCTGAAACACGAACTGCACGGTTCCCGCGAGCCGGTCCCGGTGCAGGGCGAGGACCTCAGCCGCGCCCATAAGCATCGCGACGTGCGCATCGTGGCCGCAGGCGTGCATCACGTAGACGTCCTCGCCGTTGTATTCGCCCCGGGCCTGCGACGCGAACGGCAGCCCTGTCTGTTCCCGTACCGGCAGCCCGTCCATATCGGCTCGCAGCCCGATCACGGGTCCGGGCCGGCCGCCCTTCAGCGTCGCGACCACGCCGGTATGTGCAATCCCCGTGCGGACCTCGTCCATGCCCAGCGAGCGCAGGTGCTCGGCCACCTTGGCTGCCGTCCGGAACTCCCGGTTCGACAGTTCGGGGTGCTCGTGCAGGTCGCGGCGCCACGCGATGACTTTCGGTTCGACCGCACGAAGGCTTGTGTCGAGTTCGACCTGCGGGTCCTGCCCGAAGGCAGGAATGGCAAAGATCAGGGCGAAGCATACTGGCAGGCCTGGCCTCATCTGGGGCTCCACGTCGGAAAGTGCAGGGAACGGACATATCTACCAACGGGCATTATGTAGCGCAAGCCGTAACTTTTGCGCCGCGTGCGGTTCATGGCGGCGGGATACCGGCATGTCGGCGGCCGCCGACAGCGTGACAAAGCACGACCGGGGTTCTAACCTCGTGACAACGTAGCGGTTGCCAGGGAGGTTCCGATGCCGCGATACACGTGCTGCCTGATCGGGATACTGTCCGCGCTCGTCGTCGCAGGCTGCGGCGGATCTTCGGGGGGCGGGGGCTTCGAGCCGCCGCCGCCACCACCGCCGCCGCCCGCGGAACCGCCGGCGATCGCACTGCAGTCGGCTTTCGATCTGCTGCCGGGCTTCGTGTCGTCGGTGCTGGCACTGCAAGCACCGGGCGACGACTCGCGCTGGTACATCGTGGAACAGCGCGGCATGGTGCACGTGTTCGATAACGACCCGAACGTCGCGACTGCCGACGTCTTCGTCGACATCCGCGCGCGGGTCGACAGCGGCCCCGGCGAGGCCGGCCTGCTCGGCATGGCTTTCCACCCCGACTTCGGGACCAACGGTTTCGTGTATCTGTCCTACACCCGCAACCTCGGGACCCTGGAGTCGGTGGTCGCCCGCTACTCCTCGAACGGGAACGTCCTGGACCCGGCGTCGGAAACCATACTCCTGACCGTGACGCAGCCGGCCGGCAACCACAACGGCGGGCACATTGCGTTCGGGCCGGACGGCTTCCTCTACTTCGGGCTCGGCGACGGCGGCGGAGCCGGCGACCCGGACGAGAACGGCCAGGACACGACGACCCTGCTGGGCGCATTGCTGCGCATCGACGTGGACGGTGCCTCGCCCTACGCGATCCCGGCCGGCAACCCGTTCGCGGGCAATACCGAGTGCGCCGGCGGCAGCGGCCTGCAGCCGTGCCCGGAGATCTATGCCTGGGGCTTCCGCAACCCCTGGCGCTGGAGTTTCGATCGCCAGACAGGCGAGCTGTGGGTCGGGGACGTCGGGCAGAACCTCTGGGAGGAGGTCGACCGCGTGGAACTCGGGTTGAATTACGGCTGGGACGAGCGCGAAGGCGCGCACTGTTTCGAGCCGCCGACCGGTTGCTCGACGGCGAACGTGGATCCGATCACCGAGTACAGCCACGATGCCGGCGACCGTTCGATCACGGGCGGATTCGTGTACCGGGGAAATGCCTTCACGGCGCTGCAGGGATTCTACGTCTTCGGCGATTTCATTTCCGGGCGCATCTGGTCGGTCAGCGCCACGAGCGGGCAGGGTACGTCGCCCGACCTGCTGCTGGCTTCGACGCACAATATCGCCGCTCTTGCGGAGAGCGCCGACGGAGAGCTGTACGTCGTGTCCTACGCGGGCCGCCTCTACCGGGTGATTCCGGCACCCTGACCGGGCACGCGGTCCGGTAGCAGAAAACTTGCACGAGCCGCGTCGGAGCACAGCCGGTCCGGGGTGTAATAGCCAGCCAGCAGCAGCCCGGCGTCCTGCAGCAGGTCCGGGTTGGCGGCGACAAATTCGTCCCAGGCCCCGGAGGAGCACGCCTGGCGACGCTCTGCGATCAGGAACAGGAAAAACCAGGTGATCGTCTCGTGGTACTTCCCCGGCATGCCGAGCCGCGCCGTCAGTCGGCGCAGGGCGGCGGTGTAACGCTCGATGGCAGAGACTATCGGGACCTCGCCAAGCAGCCGCCAGGCGACGTAGACGTGTGCCGCGTGATCGAAGTCGGCTGGATCGACCCGGCCGGACTCGAAATCCTCGAGTGCGACGGGCGCCCGGCCCTGCGCGCTGTTCGCCGGGGCCGCCGCACTCATGTTGCCCGCTCCTCGAGCCGGTGGCTGTCGGCCGCCGTCAGGTCGCAGCCGTAAACCCGCTTCAGTTCCTCGATGGCCTTGCGGGTTTCGGGCGAGAAAGGCGCCTTGCCCTCGAAGGCGTGCAGGACGATCCCTTCGAGCAGGTCGCCGAGGCTCAGCTCACAGTATTCCGCGAGGCCCTTCAGGACCTTGAGCAGCGACTTTTCCAGGCGCACGCCGGTTTGCGCGCGTTCGACGATCCGGGCCATGGTCGGGTCTCCATTTCGGGGGACAGAAGGTACCATGTTACCAATGTACCCGTCTACCTCCCGATCCGAAGCGGGCTTCCGGTTCCCTCCGGCCCCGCCGGCAGGGCGACCCGGACACGGAAATTGAGCGAACATGCAGTATCATGGCGGCCTAACGCGAACGGACTCGCCCGATCCACTGCCCTCGAGGAGCAACACGCAGGGGTATGTCGACCTATACGGATCTCAGGAAAGGCTTCGAGCTCGGGCCCTGGAAGGTGTTGCCGGATCGCAACCTGCTGCGCGACGGCGAGCGCGAGGAGCACCTCGAACCCACGCCCATGAACGTGCTCGTCGTCCTGGCCGCCCGCCAGGGCGAGGTGCTCAGCAAGGACGAGCTGAACGACGCGGTCTGGGACGGGCGGGCGCAAGGAGACGAGCCGCTGCAGCGTGCGATCGCGCAGCTGCGCGAGAAGCTCGGCGACGATGCTCGCAATCCGACCTTTATCGAGACCATTACCCGGCGTGGCTACCGGCTGAAGACGCCGGTCATCCTGCCGCAGGGCACGCCGCCGCCCGTCGCCGAGACTGCGGTCGGCGGCTTCAACTGGGTACCCTGGGCCGGTGCGGTCGTCGTCGTTGCGTTGGGCGTCGTGCTGCTCAACGTATTCCGGGATGGCTCACCCCGTCCGGCCGGCGCGCCGATGGAATCGGTCGCCGTCTTCCCGTTCCAGTGCCCGGGCAATACGGCGGAGTACCTGTGCTTCGGGTTCTCGGAGGAACTGACGAGCACGCTCTTGCAGGCGCAGAACATCAAGGTCGTCAAGAGCCGCAATCCGATGCCCGCGAGCGGCTCCGACCAGGAGATCGCCGCGACACTGAATGTCGTCGGGCTGCTGACCGGCAGCGTCCAGCAGATCGAGGAACGCGTCAAGATTTCGGCCGAACTCGTCGACGCCCGTGACGGACGCGTCGTCCTGTCCGATACGCTGGAAGGCTCGGTCAGCGATATTTTCCGGCTGCAGGAGCAGGTTGCTTCGGTGATTGCGCGTTCGATCAGCGGCTCCGCGCAGCCGGTGCTGCGCGCGGCCAGCGAGCCGACCAGCTTCGAGGCCTTCCAGGCCTATGCGCGCGGCCAGCTCGAATTCGACGTGCGCAACCTGGCCTCCATCGAGCGATCGATCGAGCTGTTCGAGGAGACGATCCGGCTCGACCCGCTGTTCGGCCCGGCCTACTTGCGACTGGCCTACGCCTACCTGTTGTTGCCGGACTACGACCCGAACGTGTCGGCGGAGGCGATGTACGAGCTGGCGACGGCCCGCACCGATGCCGGCATCCAGGCGGACCCGAGCATACTCGAGCCGGCCGGGACCGTATTCGGATTCATCCACCAGCAGCGGGGCGAGTGGCTGCGGGCGACGGAGGCCTTCGAAATGGCGGTATCCGCGCAGACCGTCTACCCGATCGCCCACCACTGGTATTCGCGCCTGCTCGGAACGGTCGGACGCCTGGACGATGCGCTCACCCATGCGCGCCGCGCACACGAGCTGGATCCCGACTCCGCGGTGCTGATCAGCCGGCTTGCGATCGCGAGCTTTTGGGTCGGCGACCTGGAGACGGCGGGCCGTTATTTCGCTATGGCGAGCAAGATGCGCCTGGATGCGCCGATCCATTACCTGGCGTACTCGCTGTACCTCGTCCGGGTCGGTGAGATCGACACGGCCAAGCTCGTTGCACGGGCGACGCTCGAGAAGAATCAGATGAAGTCCGGCTGGACCGATACGATCATCGATGGCATCGCAGATCCCGCGCTGCGCCCGGCGGCCGTCGAACTTTTCGAACAGGTCGCGGCGTCCGGGCTGCTGCCGCGCTACATCCAGGTGACGGTATGGGCGCTGCTCGACGAAGCAGACCGGGCAATGGACGCGGCCCGCCAGATCGATGCGTGGGGGGAGTCCTTCGAGCTGGAGGTCATCTTCAGCCCGGACCTCGCCGTGTTGCGCGCACACCCGGATTTTCCGCTGCTGCTGGAGCGGTCCGGACTTAACGCGTACTGGCTCGAGATAGGTTGCGCCTGGGAGGGCGGCCGGCTGGCCTGCGAATAGCGCCGAGCCGGGTCTTCAGTCGTCGCCCGGGCCGGAGCGCTCGCGCTTGACTCGCGATCGGTGCGCCTTGTCCTTCAGGCGCTGCTCCCGGGCCATGCGGGTCGGCTTTGTCGGCTTGCGCTTCGTGGCGCGGTGCAGCCCGTTGCGGATAAGTTCCTCCAGGCGTTCGATGGCGTCAGCACGGTTCTTTTCCTGGCTGCGAAAGCGCTGCGCCTTGATGATCACGACGCCCGCGGAGGAAATTCTGCGATCGCGGTATTCGAGCAGGCGCACCCGCTGCTCCGCGCTGAATGCCGCGGAGGCGGCGATATCGAACCGCAGCTGGATCGCTGTCGACACCTTGTTTACGTTCTGGCCGCCTGCCCCTTGCGCCCGGATCGCCGTAAATTCGAGTTCGCCCTCGGGGATGGACACGTCGCCGTTGGCGCGTAGCTCGATGCTCACGTCCAGAGATCCCATACCGGGCGCACGGTCGCGGGCAGCGCGTCGAAACGCCCGGGTTCCGTCCACGGCCCGATGGGCGCATGGAAATCCGAGCCGCAGGATCCGGCCAGTCCGAACTCGACCGCCAGGCGCCCCATCTTCAGAGTCGTCGCCGCGCTCTGCTGACCGCTGACCACTTCGACCCCGAGGCCGCCGTGCTCACGGAAATCCCGCAGCAGTTCACGCAGGCGCGTGGTCGTCAGCCGGTAATGAGCGGGATGTGCCAGCACCGGGATGCCGCCGGCGGCGAGGATCCAGCGGACGGCCTGCAGCGGGTCGGGCCACAGGCTGCGTACATCGCCCGGCTTGCCGTTGCCAAGATAGCGGCGAAAGGCGCTTGCGGTATCGCGGACGTGGCCTTCCCGAACCAGGTACTCGGCGAAATGAGGCCGGCCGATCGTCCGGGCCTCGCGGTGGCCGGCCAGCTCGTCGAACCTGACCCGAATGCCGCATTTCTGCAGTCGCTCAGCGATCTTGTGCGCACGTTCCGCGCGCCGCCGGCCTTGCGCCTCGACGCCGGCCAGGAGCTCGGTGTTCGACGGGTCCAGGTTCAGGCCGACGATGTGCACGCCGATCTTTCGCCAGGTCGTGGAGAACTCGATACCGGGCACGATTTCCGGCCGGCCGCGTGTGTCGCCGGCAAGCCCGGCGTAGGCGGCCAGCGTGTCATGGTCGGTGATGGCGAGGTGCGTGACGCCGTTGCGGGCAGCCCTAATGGCCAGTTCGTCCGGGGCCAGGGCTCCGTCGGAAGCTGTGCTGTGTGTGTGCAGGTCGGCGTGCACGGTCATCGGGTCTCGCACAAGGAATGAACGGTCGTGGGCGAGTATAACGATTCGGCCAGCCCGGGCGCTCCGGCAAATGACGCGCGTTGTATCGCGGCACCGGGGGCGACACACCGGACGGGGCACACGCGGGGACCTTCGTACACCGAGACCCGACCCAAGATTTTGCCATTGCAGAAGATCCGGAATGCGGCCCGGCTACGATACCGGGCCCCGAAAAAACTGCCTCCGCTGCCGGGCATTGTGTGAGAATGCGCAGCGACTCATGGCCAAGCGAAACATCACGACGCTGTTCTTCTGCCAGTTGATCTCGGCGACGGGTTCGATCGTCATCGTCACGCTGGGCGGCATCCTTGGCTCGTCGCTGACCGACAACCAGGCGCTGGCGACGCTGCCGGTCTCGCTGATGGTGGTCATGACCGCCGTGTCGACAATTCCCGCGTCCATGCTGATGCGCTCGATCGGGCGCAAGACCGGCTCGGCCCTGGCCTCGGTGACCGCGGCGGTTGCGATCCTGCTGGCAGCCTACGCACTGATCGAGTCCAGCTTTGTTCTGTTCGCGGTCGCGGCATCGCTCTACGGTATTAACATGGCGTTTACGCAGCAGTATCGCTACGCCGCCGTGGAGAGCGTGGAGCCGCGCTTCGCCGGGCGTGCCATTTCCCTCGTGCTGGTCGGCGCCATAGGCGGCGCTCTCCTGGGACCGGAACTCGTCACGCGCGGACAGCACTGGTTCGGCAGCACGCCTTATGCAGGCACGCTGATCGCCGTTGCCGGATTATTCGGCGTGCAGGCGCTGCTGTTCCTGAGTCTGGGCCCCATGCGCGGAGAAGATCACCACGGAGTTGCGGAAGGGGCCAGGCCGATGCGCGAGATATGGCGCCAGCCGGTCTTCCTCATGGCGGTGCTCGGAGGAACGTTCGCGTACGGCACGATGACCCTGATCATGACGGCAACGCCGCTCAGCATGCACGTGCACGACGGCTACCCGATCGAGGTAACGGCGAATGTCATCCGCAGTCACGTGCTTGGCATGTACATACCATCGCTGGTGTCCGGTTTCCTGATCGAGCGTTTCGGCACGGTCCGCATGATGGGCATTGGCGCGCTCGCCCTGCTGGGCGCGTGCTTTGTTGGCTTGCAGGGCCAGAGCGTCATGCACTACTGGTATGCGCTCGTGCTGCTGGGGGTCGGCTGGAATTTTCTTTACGTCGGCGGTACGACGATGCTCACGTTCACGTATCGCATGTCGGAGCGATTCAAGGCGCAGGCGATCAACGAATTCTGCGTCTTCGGCACGTCCGCGACGGGTTCCCTGCTTGCCGGCACCGTGATCTATTTGTACGGCTGGACGAGCCTGGTCCTGATACCGGTGCCGTTTCTCCTGCTGGTGCTGGCCGGATTGTTCGTCGTGCGAAACAACGTGCTCGTGCGTCGCCCGGTCAGCAACGTCGCCTAGCCCGGCTGGTACTCTTGCCCACAGTATGCCGCGTCGCTGTCCAGCGTCGTACGGCTTGCTTACAATCCACGGCGCACCCGGTTCGACGAGGAATCTACTGTGGCAGCGCGGCGACTCTATGACGAGGACATGTACCGATTCGAGCGACCGGAACCGTCGTACTGGGAAGCTACCGCCGGCACTTCGGCGCTGGACTGCAAGGCGCTCGAGGGAGATCGGCAATGCGAGGTCGCCATCATCGGCGGCGGCTACTCCGGCCTGTCCGCTGCCTATCATCTCGCGCGGGACTACGGAATCCAGGCCACGGTACTCGAGGCGGGCCACATCGGCTGGGGCGCGTCCGGCCGTAACGGTGGCTTCTGTTCGGTCGGGGGCACGGCAGTCGATCTTGCGGACCTGCTGAA
>JAOUIH010000152.1 GCA_029884165.1 Gammaproteobacteria bacterium
GTAGTGGTTCGTGCGCGCGAGCTGACTGTCGTAGTCGTGTTCGATGTGGTCCGGGTTTGCGTTCGGCTTCCTGCTACCGAAGGTATCCATCCAGGCGATGCGATTCGAGTGCCCGTCGGGATTGAACACCGCGGTGACCAGGATGACGCTGCCCTCCAGCAGGCGGTCGACCTGCGGGCCCTCGGCGGCCGCCAGGTAGTAGATCGTCGGCAGCGCCGCGTCCATGCCGCTCGACTCTGCACCGTGCACGCCGTAATTGAGCCAGGTGACCACGGGCATGCCGGGCAGCACGTCCTGGCCGAGCTCCGGCTCGGTCAGCGCGACGTGGTCGCGGCGTATCTCGTCGATGCGGGCGTGATTCGCGGGCGAGGTCGCCACGACGAACAGGATCGGGCGCCGCTCGTGCGAGTAGCCGATGACCTCGACCTGCAGGCGATCGGAGAGGGCGCCGATCGACGAGATGTAGCTGACCAGTTCGTGATGCCGCACCGGCGCGGAACCCAGCGGACGGCCGAGGAACTGCTCCGGCGTCGGAATGCGCGCGTCGTAGCTGACGTCCTCGGGGTACATCCGGAGGTCGGCATCGCGGACGAGGTCCTGGGCCAGGCCGGCCTGGGCTACCAGGGCGGCCAGTACGAACAGCACGGCGGGTCGGGTGAGTCTCAAGGCCGGTTCCTCCCTGGGCCTGGCGGATTGCGGGGAGCCCGAACGATACCCCGCCGGGCGGGCGGCGGACAACGACGGGGTGGGTGTCCTGCTAGGGGCGCTGCTAGGGGCGGCCTGCTGCGGCGGTGTTGCGGGCGTAGTTCCAGGAGCCGGTCAGGTGCGTTCGTTCGCGGTGCCCGGCCAGGTGCTCGCGGCGCCAGCCGGAGAAGCCGCGATCGTCCAGGTCAGCCGGCAGCGTCCAGCCCTGGCGGGCGTGGTAGTACGCGACGTATTCGCCGAGATAGCCGGCGGCCTCGACCGCAACGAGTTCGTCGAGGTAGCGATTCGAGGTTTCCGGGTCGAGCGCCGTCTTCTCCTGCCAGGCCTCGACCAGGTTCCGTCGGGCGCGCAGCTCGCAGTCGTAGCTCGTGGCCCGGGCCGGGTTCTCGCCCCCGATCCCGAGCTGGCAGGTCGACAGGACGAGGCTGTAGCGCACCCAGGCCTGGTAGGCCGGGTCGTCTTCGGCCAGCGCGCGCTGCGACAGGTAGAACGTGTCGCCGTCGGTGACCCCGTCCTTCAGGTAAACCTGGCTGCTGCAGGCGGCCGCGAGGAGCCCGGGCAGCAGCGCCAAAACGAATCGACTGGACAAGATTCGGCTCCGGATCCGACAGGCCTGCAGCATACCCGAGCGGAGCTTAATACCGGCTGAAGCCCTTCACAGTTTGGCCGGCGCACTGCCAAGCCCGGCGCGGCCCGCTTGCGGTATCATTCGCGTTCGAGACAGAGACCAGCCGCTTGAAACTCAGTATCGTCATCCTCGCCGCGGGCCAGGGCACCCGCATGCATTCCGCGCTCCCGAAGGTCCTGCAGCCGCTGGCCGGCCGGCCGCTGCTGGCCCATGTCGTCGACTGCTCGGAGGCCCTCGGTGCTGATGACGTGTGCGTCGTCTACGGCCACGGCGGCCAGCGCGTGCCGGAGGCTTTCGCCGGGCAGGGGCTGCGCTGGGCGCTGCAGGCAGAGCAGCTCGGCACGGGCCACGCGGTGCTGCAGGCCATGCCGGGAACGCCCGCAGCGAACCGGGTGCTGGTGCTGTTCGGCGACGTGCCGCTGCTGCGGCCAGAGACGCTGCAAAAGCTGCTGGCGGCCTGCCCGGCCGGCGAACTCGCACTCCTGACCGTGGACATGGAGGACCCGTCGGGCTACGGGCGCATAGTCCGCGACAATGGCGACGTCGCGCGGATCGTCGAGCACCGGGATGCGACAGCGGCCGAGCGCGAGATCCGCGAGATCAACACCGGCGTGTTGTGCTGCGCGGCAGGGCAGCTGAAGGACTGGCTGGCGCGGCTGCGCAACGACAACAGCCAGGGCGAGTATTACCTGACGGACGTGATCGGTATGGCAGTCGCCGAGGGCGTCCGTGTACACGGCATCAAGGCCGACAGCTGGGTGGAAGTGATGGGCATCAACGACAGGAAGCAGCTGGCCGAAGCGGAGCGCGCGTTGCAGCGCCGGCTGGTGGGCGAACTGATGGCGAAGGGCGTCAGTTTCGCGGATCCGGAGCGCGTGGACATACGCGGCAGCCTGAACTGCGGGCGCGACGTCTGGATCGACGTCAACAACGTCTTCGAGGGCGACGTGACGCTGGGCGACAACGTCCGGATCGAGTCGAACAACGTCATCCGCAATACGACGATCGGCAGCGGCACGGTCGTCCACCCGAACTGCCACATCGAGGCCTCGGCTACGGGGCCCGACTGCGAAATCGGGCCGTTCTCCCGGCTGCGTCCGGGCGTCGAGCTGGCCGACCGGGTGAAGATCGGCAATTTCGTCGAGGTGAAAAAGAGCCGGATCGCGAGCGGCAGCAAGGTCAACCACCTGACCTACATCGGCGACACCGACATCGGCACGAACGTCAACGTAGGGGCCGGCACGATCACCTGCAACTACGACGGCGCGAACAAGCACCGGACGGTCATCGGCGACGGCGCGTTCATCGGCTCGGGAGTCGAGCTCGTGGCGCCGGTCGAGATCGGGGCGGGCGCGACGATCGGCGCCGGCTCGACGATCTCGAAGGACGCGCCGCCCGACAAGCTGACGGTGGAGCGCTCGCGCCAGGTGACGGTGGAGGGCTGGCGGCGCCCCGTCAAGAAGAAGGACTGACCGTAAGGCCGGTCGTCGGCCCGGCAGCCGTCGGCGTCGACCGTGGCATGCCCTCGACCGGCAGCCGGCCGCAAACCTTCGGCTCGCGGTCAGGCGCGGCGCGGCCAGAGCGGGACTTTGGGGGCGCGCCAGCACGGGGCCCTGCCCACCCGGAGCCCGCAGCGCGCCGGCGGGGCCCGCCAGGGACCGGCCCGGCGGCGCCAGCGAAGGCGTCACGGTCGAATCTGAGACCTGCCCCCGTGCGGCGGGCCGGGCGTTCCGGGATAATGCGCGGTTCGAGGCAGGAGCCAGGGAGACCTTATAGATGTGCGGAATTGTTGGCGCGGTAGCGGAACGTAACGTCGTCCCGATCCTGATGGAGGGGCTGCGGCGCCTGGAGTACCGTGGTTACGACTCGGCCGGGATCGCGATCCGCAACGGCACCGCCATCGAACGAGTCCGGCGCGTCGGCAAGGTGCAGGAGCTGCAGAACGCGCTCGACGAGCATCCGCTGCGCGGCACCACCGGCATCTCGCACACGCGCTGGGCGACGCACGGTGTGCCGAACGAGAGCAACGCGCACCCGCATATGTCGAGCGGCGACATCGCGATCGTCCACAACGGCATCATCGAGAACTACGAGGAACTCCGGAAGGACCTGAAGCTCCGCGGCTACGAGTTCACGTCCGACACCGACACCGAGGTCGTCGCCCACCGGATCCACCATCACCTGAAGTCGACGAAGGATCTCGCCGCCGCGGTGCGGAAGACCGTCGCCGAGCTCGAAGGCGCCTACGCCCTGGTCGTCATGAGCGCCACGGACCCCGGCAAGCTGGTGCTGGCGCGCGCCGGCTGCCCGGTCGTTATCGGCCTCGGGATCGACGAGAACTTCGTCGCCTCCGACGTCGCGGCGCTGCTGCCGGTGACGCGGAGCTTCATGTTCCTCGAGGAAGGCGACATCGCGCTGGTCGAGCGCAAGCAGGTGACGATCTGGGACGCCGCCGGCAACGCCGTCGAGCGCGCCGTCAAGGAAAGCGAGCTGACCGCCGACGCGGCGGAGCGCGGCCAGTTCCGGCATTACATGCAGAAAGAGATCCACGAGCAGGCCGCCGCCGTCGCGCGCACGCTCGCGGAGCGGATCGCGAACGGCAAGGTGCTCGACGCCGCGTTTGGCCCTGGCTCGGCGGAAGTGCTGAACCAGGCGCGCGGGGTGCACATCGTTGCCTGCGGCACCAGCTATCATGCAGGCCTCGTCGCGCGCTACTGGATCGAGCAGCTCTGCCGGCTGCCCTGCACCGTCGAGATCGCGAGCGAGTACCGCTACCGCTCCCCGGTCGTGCCGCCCAATACGCTGTTCATCACGATCAGCCAGTCCGGCGAAACCGCCGATACGCTGGCAGCGCTGCGGGCCGCCAAGGAGGCCGGCTATGTCTCGACGCTCTCGATCTGCAACGTGCCCGAGAGTTCGATGGTGCGAGAGTCCGACCTCGTATTGATGACGCGCGCCGGCCCGGAGATCGGCGTCGCCTCGACCAAGGCTTTCACGACCCAGCTCGCCGCGCTCGCACTGCTGACGATCGCGCTGGCGCGCCGCAATGGCCTCGAGGCACAGCAGGAGCGCGCGCTGGTGGCGCAACTCGGCGAACTGCCGGGGCTCATCGAGCAGGTGTTGACGCTGGACGGTGCCATCGAGACGCTCGCCGAGCACTTCGTCGACAAGCACCACGCCCTGTTCCTGGGCCGGGGCGTGCAGAATCCCGTTGCGATGGAAGGCGCACTGAAGCTGAAAGAGATCTCATACATCCACGCCGAGGCCTACGCCGCCGGCGAACTCAAGCACGGCCCGCTGGCGCTGGTTGACGAGGACATGCCGGTCGTCGCCGTGGCGCCGGACGACCAGCTGCTCGAGAAGCTGAAGAGCAACCTGCAGGAAGTGCGCGCCCGCGGCGGCGAGCTGTTCGTGTTCGCCGATCCGCGCGTACAGTTCGGCGACCGCGTCGGCATCCACACGATGCGCATGCCGGCGCTGATCCAGGACTTCCAGGCGCCGATTCTTTACACGATCCCGCTTCAGCTGCTCGCGTACCACGTCGCCGTGCTGAAGGGCACCGATGTGGACCAGCCACGCAATCTCGCGAAGTCCGTGACGGTGGAGTAGTTTTACCGAGGGTTCGAATCGACTTCCGGATTCTTTGCGCCTCATTGCCGTATCCGGGACGAAAGCACTCTTCTCCACGCCCTCTACAAATTGCCAACTGCGCCTGTCCGGGATAGTCGGGTCTGGCGCAGCAGGCAAGAAAGGACTAGCCGACCGTCATCGACAGAGGGCAGGCATGAACTCATCGGCCCCGACGAGGCTGCCCGGGCGACTGACATCCCGCGCAGCCCTCATTGACCGGCGAACGCCCGGTGCCTCAGGATTGGCGCCCCGCCAACCATAACCTTTCACGTCGTCAAAGGGAGAGTGCTTGAGTAATCACGGTCGCGGTGCACGTTCGCGTCTTCTTGCCTGCCTGTGCCTGCTCGCGCTGGTCGGTGCCTGCGCCACGACCCGCCCGGTCGATGTCACGGATGCACAAACCCTGGCCAGCCAGGTCAAGGCAGGCGACAGGGTGGAGATCGAAACGAAGGACGGTGCGGTCCAGAAACTCGAGCTTACCGAGGTATCGCCTGCGGGCCTGCGTGCCGGCACGGTGTTCGTACCGGTCAATGACATCGCGCAGGTGCAGGTTATAGAGGGCATCCATCCGGCTATGGTGGTCTTCGTGGTCCTGCTCGCCGGAGCGGTCGTCTGGATGCTGGTCGACTCCGACGACGTCTGTGGCGATTGGCCGGCAGTACCTTGCGAGGAGGGGTTCTAGGCGGCCCTGCCGAACCGGGTTCGCTTGTGGGTCTTGCCCGGTGCCGCGTGCGGCATGCATCCCGAACCAGGGCACCCGGGCGACGGCATCCGGCCTGTCGGCGTACCGGCACGTCACCGGCGTCACGGCCCGGATACGGCGCCTGCCTGCGGCGACCGACCCTTGCGAATCATCGCGTGCCAGTCCCTGAACGGCGCCATGGTGTTCTGCCAGAACGTACGGTACTGATCCTGCGTTGCCGGGCCGATGCCCCAGGGCGTGTACTCGTCCTTCGCCGGTATGTAGAGCGTGCCGAACAGGCGGTCCCAGATACTCGTGACCGCTGCGAGGTTCGTGTCCCAGTGCTGCCGCAGGTAGCTGTGGTGCGTGTGATGCATCACCGGGCTGTGCAGCCACTTCGACAGCCAGCGCGGATAATGGAACGCCACGTGGTAGTGCCGGAACGAGCCGTTGAAGCCGAACAGCAGCGCGAAGAAGCCGATGTTGAACAGCGTCGCCTGCGTGATGCCGCCGTCGAACAGCCAGCCGAAGATGCCCCCGGCGAAGCCGTAGCTGAGCGCCGCGCCGACCGCGTAGATCGGCCCCTCGAGAAAATGCTCGCGGTAGCGCGTCAGCGGCGTCAGCACCTCGGCCGAGTGGTGCACCTTGTGGATCGCCCAGAGCGCCGGGACCTTGTGCTCCGTGTAATGGATGACGAAGAACACGAAGTCGTAGCAGAGCAGGGTGACGAGGCTGTAGAGCAGCATCCAGGCGAGGCCCGATTCCAGCGCGGGGCTCGTGCCGAAAGACGCGCCCAGCGCCGCGATTATGGCCTGCTCCGTGGCCGGCGCGATGGCGACGAGCAGCGTGCCCGCCCACAGCGGCCGCAGCAGTCGCTCGAAGGCATACAGCCAGACATCCACGCGCGCCGATACGTGCGTGTAGATTTCGCGCGGCAGCAGGAACTCGACGAGGCCCGCCGGCCGCTCGCGCCCGTCCGCGCCCTTGGCGCCGTGGCCCCGCCGCAGGAGCCAGATGCCCGTCGCGATCACGACGGTGAGCAGCAGTATCGGCCAGGTGAGGTCGCGCGGCAGGTTATCGGCGAACAGCCTCCAGGCGCCGGCCGCGATCTCGGTCATCGGGCCGACCGTCGCATCCGCCGCGCTGCCTGTC
>JAOUIH010000153.1 GCA_029884165.1 Gammaproteobacteria bacterium
CTGACTATCGTCGCCACCGGCTACCAGTGGAAGTGGCACTACGAGTACCAGGGGGAGAATCTCGAATTCTATTCGACTCTGTCGCGTTCCAGCGCCGACGCCCGCCGCAAGGATTCCGGCATAGACCCGTTCACGGTCGATAACTACCTGCTGGACGTCGATAACCGCCTGGTCGTGCCGAAAGGCAGAAAGGTTCGCCTGCTGCTGACCTCCAGCGACGTCGTGCATGCCTGGTGGGTCCCCGACCTCGCGATCAAGAAGGATGCGATTCCTGGTTTCGTCAACGAGGCCTGGTTTCGCGCCGAGGTCGCCGGCGTATACCGCGGCCAATGTGCGGAACTCTGCGGCATGGATCACGGCTACATGCCGATCGTCGTAGAGGTGGTCGAGCCGGCCGAATACCAGGCCTGGCTCGACTCACGCAGGGACGACGCGGCTTCCGTCGCCGCCGCCAGGTAATTCGAATTTCGGCGCAGTCGCCCCGGCGCAGCGCCACGGAGAGCAAGAAATGACAAGTGCAGTAATCGACGCGCACCTCAGCGAAGAGCATCACGGACCGGCGAAGGGAATCAGGCGCTGGCTGTACACGACCAACCACAAGGACATCGGTTCGATGTACCTGGTCTTCAGCCTGGTAATGTTCCTGGTTGGCGGTTCGATGGCGCTCGTGATCCGGTCCGAGCTGTTCACGCCGGGCCTGCAGTTCGTCGATCCGGCCTTCTTCAACCAGATGACCACGATGCATGCTCTGATCATGGTCTTCGGTGCGGTCATGCCGGCCTTCGTCGGCCTGGCCAACTGGATGGTGCCGCTGATGATCGGCGCACCCGACATGGCGCTGCCCAGGATGAATAACTGGTCGTTCTGGATCCTGCCGGTCGCGTTCGGGATGCTCGGCTCCACGCTGTTCATGGACGGCGGTGCGCCGGCCAGCGGCTGGACGATGTACCCGCCGCTCGTGCTGCAGACCGGGGACGCGTTCCCGTTCCTGATCTTCTCGGTGCACCTGATGGGCCTGTCGTCGATCATGGGCGCAATCAACGTGATCGTGACGATCATCAATATGCGCGCGCCGGACATGACGCTGCTGAAAATGCCGATGTTCGTCTGGACGTGGCTGATCACGGCTTACCTGCTCATCGCCGTAATGCCGGTGTTGGCCGGGGCCGTCACGATGCTGCTCACCGACCAGTTCTTCGGCACCAGCTTTTTCCTGGCCGCCGGCGGCGGTGACCCGGTGATGTTCCAGCACATCTTCTGGTTCTTCGGCCACCCCGAGGTGTACATCATGATCCTGCCGGCCTTCGGCGTCGTGTCGGAGATCATCCCGACGTTCAGCCGCAAGCCGCTGTTCGGCCATGACTCCATGGTGTACGCCGCCTCGAGTATCGCGTTCCTGTCCTTCATCGTGTGGGCGCACCACATGTTCACGACCGGCATGCCGCTGACGGGCCAGCTGTTCTTCATGTTCGCGACGATGCTCATCGCCGTCCCGACGGGCGTAAAGGTGTTCAACTGGGTCGGCACTATGTGGAGAGGCGCGATGACCTTCGAGACGCCGATGCTCTTCGCGCTGGCGTTCGTCGTATTGTTCACGATCGGCGGTTTCTCGGGCCTGATGCTCGCCATCGCGCCGGCCGATATCCAGTACCACGACTCGTATTTCGTGGTTGCGCACTTCCACTACGTGCTGGTCCCCGGTGCCGTATTCGGGATCATGGCGGGCGTCTATTACTGGATGCCGAAGTGGACGGGCCGGATGTACGACGAAAGGCTGGGGCAGATTCATTTCTGGCTCTCGACCATCTTCGTCAACCTCACTTTCTTCCCGATGCACTTCGTGGGTCTCGCCGGCATGCCGCGCCGGATCCCGGATTACTCGACGCAGTTCGCCGACTTCAACTCGGTAGCGAGCATCGGCGCGATAGGTTACGGCGTATCCCAGCTCCTGTTCGTCTACATCGTCGTCAAGTGCGTCAGGCGGCAGGGCGAGACCGCAACCGACATGGTCTGGGATCACCCGAAGGGACTCGAGTGGACGGTACCGTCGCCCGCTCCGTATCACACCTTCGATACGCCGCCCCGGGTCACCGAAGGAGCAACGTTCCATTGAGCGACGCCGGGCCGGACCGCCGCGCAGCCATACGCCGGACCACGGTAATCCTGGTCCTCGTTGCGCTGGCGTTCTACCTGGGATTCATCTTCCTCGGCATCGGCCGGTCCTGATAGCTCCATGAAAGACAACGGATCCGACAATCGCAAGGAGACGCTGCAACTCGCCGGCCGGCTGGTGCTGATGGCATGCGCGATGTTCGGCTTCGGCTTCCTGCTCGTGCCGCTCTATGACGCGTTTTGCGAGATCACCGGCTTCGGCGGGCGTACCAACCAGGCAGCGGCCGTTATCGAGGAAAGAGCGGACGCGTCTCGCGAGATCCGGATCGAGTTCGTGACGACCGTCAACGAGTACGCGCCGTTCGAGTTCGAGGCGCAGCTACCGGGCATGACCGTCCATCCGGGCGGCATGTACGAAGCGATCTTCATGGCCCGAAACCTGGCGGACCGCGACATGATTGCGCAAGCGGTCCCGAGTGTCGCCCCGGCCCAGGCCGCAAGGTATTTCAAGAAGCTGGAGTGCTTCTGTTTCAGCCAGCAGGAATTCGGTCCCGGTGAAGAGAAGGATATGCCTGTCCGCTTCATCGTCGATTCCGAGCTGCCCGATTACATAGACACGATTACCCTTTCCTACACTTTCTTCGATACGGCCCGGTTGTCGGACAACTCCTCCGCCGCCCGGCACGGTTCGAAGCAGTAACCTCTCGGAACTGTCATGACCCACGCAGAAAATCGCTATTACGTCCCGCACGACAGCCACTGGCCGGCCGTAGGCGCCGTCGGCCTGCTGTTCCTGATGGTCGGTGTCTCCTTCTGGCTGAACGGCTCGAGCCCCGGCTTCTGGGTGATGCTTGCCGGACTGGCCGTCGTGGTCTTCATGGTCGCCGGCTGGTTCCACGACGTCATCGGCGAGAGCGTCGGCGGCATGTACAACCAGCAGGTAGACATGTCATTCCGCATGGGCATGTTCTGGTTCATTTTTTCCGAGGTCATGTTCTTTGCGGCGTTCTTCGGTGCGCTGTTCTACGCGCGCAACATGGCTGTGCCGTGGCTCGGCGGCGAGAGCAACAACTTCTTCACGAACCTGCTCCTGTGGGAAGGCTACGAGGGAAGCTGGCCGTCTAACGGCCCGGGCAACGTCGGCGGCGAGTACGAGGTCATGGCGCCTTTCGGTCTGCCGCTGATCAACACGGCCATCCTGCTGACCAGCAGCATCACCGTGACGATCGCCCACCATGCACTGCAGCACGGCAAACGCGGCCTGCTCTACGTGTTCCTGGCGGCGACTTTCCTGCTCGGCTACGTGTTCGTATTCCTGCAGGCCGAGGAATACATCCATGCCTACCAGGAAATGAACCTTAAGCTGACCTCGGGCATCTACGGCTCGACGTTCTTCATGCTGACCGGGTTCCACGGGCTGCACGTTACCGTCGGGGCGATCATGCTGACGGTCATCTGGCTGCGCGCGATCAGGGGTCATTTTTCCCCCAGGCAGCATTTCGCCTTCGAGGCGGCCGCATGGTACTGGCACTTCGTTGACGTCGTCTGGATGGGGCTGTACGTATTCGTCTACTGGATGTAGGCAGGAGTCGCTTCCTCCCTGGCGCGGGCGCGTGGCGTCAGGGAGCGGTCATCGGCTCGATCCAGCCAGCGAAATAGGCGACGAGCAGGAAAGCTATCAGCGTCGCCGACAGCGCGACGCGGATCTTCAGGGCTCGCAGGACGCGCGGCGAGCCCTGGTCGTCTTTCGCCAGGTAAAACAGCCCGGAACCGAGGCTGGCGGCTATGGCAAGCAGTAGAATAATGACGATCAGTTTCATGAACCCGGCTCCCGGCGCTGTTCGAATTATATCGTGACTGGCGAGATCCCCGACAACGAACTGCTGCGCCGTATCGTGCCGCCGCTGGCTGGCGTCGTCCTGGCTGTCGCGTTTGCCGCGCTCGGGTTCTGGCAGATAGAGCGCGCCGGGGAGAAAAAGTCGATCGCGGCGCAGTTCGACGCCAACGCGCCGTACACGCAGCTCGCCAACCTGGAGGCGCCGACCGCTTACCGGCCGGTCGAGGCCCGGGGCCGATTCCTCGGCGAGCGACAGGTGCTCATCGACAACATCGTGCGCGGCGGGCGCATCGGCTATTTCGTGATCACGCCGCTCGAGATCGCGCCGCAGGAGCCGTTGCTGCTTGTCAACCGTGGCTGGTTCCCCAAGGGCTCCAGCAGCGATGAGCGACCTGACCTGTCGATCGACGGCGAGTGGCAGAGCGTACGGGGACGGGTCGGTTTCCTGCCCCGGGTGGGCATCCGGAGCGGTGCGGGCTTCGCGAATCCGGGCGACTGGCCGCGAGTGGCGGTCTATCCGACGAACGAGGAGCTCGGCGCTCAACTCGGGCGGGCCGTTCTGCCCTATGTCCTCCTGCTCGACCAGGATCATCCCGGCGGCTACGCCCGCGACTGGCGGCCGGAGCAGGCCGGACCGATGCGGCATTACGGCTACGCCTTCCAGTGGTTCGCTCTCTGTGCGACCGTCATCGCGCTCGGCCTCTGGCATTACCGGCGCGGGAGTATGGGGAAGTGACGCCGGCGTCACCCAAGCGAAGCCTCGTCCCGCCGCTCCTGATCGTGCTGCTGTTCGTCGGACCTCTCATTGCCGCCGCGTGGCTCTATTATGCGGGCCAGGCCTGGCAGCCCACCGGACGCAGCAACCACGGGCTGTTGCTGCAGCCGGTAGTTGCCCTGAACGAGCATCCCGGCATCGCGCCACTGAACTCGCTGACGGGCAATGCCAGCGACGGCCATTGGGTCCTGATTTACGCGAACCGAAACAGCTGTGGCCCGGACTGCGAGGCGGCCCTGTACCGGCTGCGTCAGGCGCGGCTCATGCTCGGCAACGACATGAACCGGGTCATCCGGGTTTTCTTGCACGGTGCTGCTGCCCCCGATAGAGTGTTGCTGGAAGAGAGCCACCCTGGGCTGATAACGATAAACGATGCGGGCCTCGGGGAACTGCTGGACGACAGGCGACCAGCCGGGGCAGCCGCCGGGGGACTGTACCTCGTGGATCCCCTCGGAAACCTGGTGATGTACTTTCCGGCGGAGCTGGACCCGCGCCAGATGGTCGACGACATCGAGCACCTGCTGGAACTGTCGCGCATCGGTTGAAACGGAGCCGGAACTTGCGAACCGAGAGCATGCACAGCACCGCCGACTGGCGCGATTATTACGAGCTGACCAAGCCACGTGTCGTCCTGCTGATCGTGTTCACGGCCATCGTCGGCATGTTCCTGGCGGTACCGGGCCTGCCGGATCTCGTCGGCCTGATCGTCGGTACGCTAGGCATCGGCATGGCCGCCTCGTCTGCGGCCGTCGTCAACCAGGTCCTCGACTCGCGCATCGACATGAACATGTTGCGCACGCGCGGCCGGCCGTTGCCGCAGGGGAAAATATCGGAAGCGCAGGCCCTGCGTTTCGCGAGCATACTCTGCATCGTCTCGATGCTGATGCTCGGCTTGCTGGTCAACGTGCTGACGGCCGTGCTGACGTTCTGCTCGCTGATTGGATATGCGATCGTCTACACGGTATTCCTGAAACGCGCGACGCCGCAGAACATCGTTATCGGCGGTGCCGCCGGCGCTGCCCCGCCGGTACTCGGCTGGACGGCGATTACCGGCGAAATTCACAGCGACGCTTTGCTGCTGTTCCTCATTATCTTCGTCTGGACACCGCCGCACTTCTGGGCGCTCGCTATCGCCAAGCGGGACGAGTATGCGCGCGTCGAGATCCCGATGCTGCCGGTGACCCACGGAGTCGACCTGACCCGCCAGTTCATTCTTTTCTATACTGTCCTGCTCGTGCTGATCACCGTCCTGCCGTACCTGACCGGCATGAGCGGCATGATCTACCTCCTGGCGGCGCTCGGCCTGGGTGCGCGGTTCCTGTGGTATGCCGTTCGCATGCGGCAGGGCACGGACGACGAACTCCCGATGCGGGTATTCCGCTACTCGATCACCTACCTGATGTTCCTGTTCGCCGCGCTACTCGTCGACCACTACTTCATCATCCGCATCGGCATCTGAGTAATATCTGCTGCCCCGGGCTGGGCCGCGCCGCACAGCAATGCCGGGGGCGGCGGGCACCGGAACCGTGCAGGGCCCGCAGTTCCGGCACGTATTCCTTGTAACCGGGCGCGGCGCACCTACAGTGTCCGGATGGATTCGTTCGAGCAAAACCAGACCGAGCTTTTCGACCGGCTGCTGCGGCCGCACATGGAGCGGTTGTACCGGCTGGCCTTCCGTCTGACCGGTCACAAGGCCGACGCCGAGGACCTGTACCAGGACGTGCTGATGCGTATGTACGCGCGGCTCGAGGAACTCGCCGAGCTGTCGGACCCCGGACCATGGCTCAGCCGCGTGCTCTACAACCAGTTCGTCGACAATCGGCGTCGCTACGCGCGACAGCGGCTCGTGAGCGTCGGCGAGGACGGATTGCCCGGCGGGACTATCGAAGCGATGCCCGACACCACGCCGGGGTCCGGGGATCCCGGCCGCTTGTTTGACATAAATCATCTGCAGGCGGCGATCGCCCGCCTGTCGGACGAGCACCGGCTGGTCGTCCTGCTGCACGACGCCGAGGGCTACAAGCTGGAAGAAATTCAAACACTTACCGGGGACCCGCTCGGG
>JAOUIH010000154.1 GCA_029884165.1 Gammaproteobacteria bacterium
CCGCTCGATCAGGGAACGCCGCGGCCGGACGCCGGCCGTATCGCGCGCAAGGCGCTCCCGATCGGCGGCAGGTCAGCCGGGCAGCGTATCGAGCAGCTGTCGCGCCTGCTGCCGCTGCCCCTCGTCGCCCTCGTCGAGGACTTCCTCGAGGATGCTCCGCGCGCCGCTCGGGTCGCCCATGTCGACGTACGCGCGTGCCAGGTCGAGCTTTGTGCCGACCTCGGTCATCGTGCGCGCATCCATCAGGTCGTCCGAGAGATCGTCGGCAGAGATCGCGGCCGTCGGCGAGTCGTCCTCGAAATCGCTTGCGAAGGAGCGTCGGGACGGGCGGGGCTGCTCGACGGTCGCATCATCGCGCGACTGGTTTACCGTGTCCGCTTCGCTGATCTTCAGCGCCGCCGTGAGGTCGTCGAGATCCAGATCCATATCGGTGCTACCGGCCATGCGGCCCGTATAGTCCGGATTGAAGGTATCTTTCGGCAACGCTTCGGTCTTCGCGAAATCGAAATCGCCCGCCTCGGTATCGTCGTCATCCAACGGCGCCAGCAGCGTCTTGATTTCGTCGTCAGACGCCTCATCGTCGCCGTAGTCGGATGCCAGTAACGTCGATTCCTCGTCCCTCAGCGCGCGGCTGGTACGCGTGCCGGTCGCCGTCTCGACGGTGAAATCCTCCGGGAGGATCTGCGTCTGCCCGGTCGCATCGAGCAGGCTGGTGTCCAGGCCCGCATCCGTCGCATCGTCATCGTCGCCGAGCAGCGTGCGGCTCCGGCTGGTCGTTTCGTCGAACGTCGGCATTTCACGCGTTTCCGCGGTCAGGTCGTCGTCGAGACCGTAATTCTTACCGGTCGCTTCCAGATCGTCCTCATCGAGCGCAAGATTGCGCCCGGTCGCCTCGAGATCGTCGATACGCAGCGTCTGGCTCTCGGTCGTGTCCTCGAGATCTCCGAGCAGGTCCGAGACGTCCTCATCGAGGTCGCCCGCCAGTTTTGTTTCCTCCAGGCCGTCCAGGTCGAGACCGAGATCATCGAGATCGATCTCCGCCGTCTCGTCCGAAGCGCTCTCCTCGTCCTCGTCGCCACTGAGCTCGATCTCCTCGCCTTCGTCCAGTGACGGCATCCTTGCAGTACCACCCAGCGACGCGAACTGTTCTTCGATCGTGGGTGTAGAGGTCGTGCCGTCGATACCTCTCTCCATGGTCGGCGACTCGGACGTGTCGTCGTCGAACATCGCCTCGAAATCCGCCTTTTCCTGGCTGGACATTTCCCGGGCGACAGAGGCTTGCGTATTGACCGTGTCGAATACGAAATCGAGACCGTCCTCATCAGTGTCCCGCCCGGCGTTTTCGTCGCCGCCCAGGTCGATGACGTCGCTGGCGTCGCCGACGTCGTCCTCTGCCAGGTCCATGTCGAGCGCGCCCGTTCCTTCGAGGCCTGCCTCGAACGACAGGTCCACTGCCCTGGTCGCGCCGGCCCGGCTCCCGCCCGCGAACAATTCGTCTTCGGCCGCAATCTGGCGACCCATGATAACGATCTTGTCCCACTCGGGGTCTTCGGCGCCTGCGAGAGCGTCGTTCAGGTTTCGAGCCGCATCGACGAACGAGTCGCGATTGCCCCAGACGAAGTAAATCTCGCAAAGCTTGGCCATCAGGTCCGTCCGGTCGGGCTCCACTTCGAGCGCCCCGGAGATCAGGTCGGCCGCCTGGTCGTACAGGCCGTAAGCCATGTGAAAATCGGCTTCCGCAACCGGGTCCGACTGGTCGAGGTTGATGGCCGTTTCACTGGAGAACGTGTCTTCCAGCGCGATGTCGCCACTGGCGGGGGCGGCCGGGGTCGCGGCAGCGCGAGGCTTGGCGGCGGGCGCTTCGAACGCCGCGGTACGCTTCAGCTCTGGCGTGGAGCGCTGTTCGACGACGACAATAGACTCGTCGTCGTCGCGCGCCATCGCCCGGAGCCGCGCGGTCGAATCCTTGGTTTCGGCGTCGAGTTCGCCGCCAAGGGATTCCCAGGTGCCAGTCGAATCCTCGTCATCGCCGCCGCGGCCGGCTCGCCGCACAAACCAGACCAGCACGCCGGCAACGATCGCGAGCGCCAGCCCGATCAGTCCCCAGATCCCGGTAATCGCTCCGATGATCGTATCCAGCAGGCCGCCATCCGAACCGCGCGTCGAGACGACGCGAGGCGCCGGCCGGTCTTCTGCCGGCGCTGCCTCGGGCTCCTCGGCGGGTTCCTCGGCAACAGCTTCTGCTTCCGGCTCGTCGACGAAAACCTGGTCTGCCTGGTCCACGGCGGGCTCGTCCGCCCCAGCGGCGACGTCATCGGCCGGCAACTCCGCCGGCAGTTCTTCACCGCGCAGCCGCGCGAGTTCGCTTCGCAGTGCCGCGAGTTCGGTATCGCTGATCTCGATCAGCGCATCCTGGTGGTCCTGCAGAAGCAACTCGATTTCGCGGATCCGCGCGGCATCGGGGTCGACATCGGCGGGCGCATCGGCAATCTCGGGCCCCTCATACAGCAAGCCGCTATCGGGCGACCGGCTGTCCTCGTCCGGCGGAACGAGCGTCAGGCTGGGCTGCGAGGGCTCGGCCGGAACGACGCCGCGACTGCCATCCCACGCCGCGTGCTGGCGCTGCACCTCGGCCAGTGCCTCGGTACGGCTGATCCGGAAGACATCGTCCGAATCCGGCAGGCGCAGCCGGTAACCGGCCGCCATGATGTTGATATTGTTGGCGAATGCTTCGCGATTGGCCTCGTAGATGGCCAGCATCGTCTGGTTTACGGTCAAGCGGTTATCCGGCCGGGCACGGCTCGCGATGCTCCACAGCGTATCGCCGCGCTGCACCAGGTATTCGCCACCGGCGGCGACTTCGCCAAAGCGCGTATCGGGCTCGAATCGCCCGGCCGGCTCGAACGACTCGTCGGGTTCCTCGTCCAGCGCGGGTTCGTCGAACGGCTCGGGTTCGTCGAACGGCTCGGGTTCGCCGGCGGGTTCCTCGGCCTGGGTTGTAGCGGGCGGCGTCACACGGCGCGGCGCGGGGGCCGGTGCGGGTTCCTCTGTGGGTGGCGGCGCGGTGCGCTCGATCCGGCCGCTGTCCGCCGGCGCAGTCCGCGTCGGCGCCGTTACTACCGGTGGCGCCTGCATTGCAGGCTCGCGCACGAAAGTCGGCGGGTCGAGCAGCACGGTGTACTCGCGCAACAGCCGGCCGCGCGACCAGACTGCCTCGACGAGGAAAGTCAGGAATGGTTCCGTGACGGGCTCTGGCGTCGAGACACGGACATAGTTACCGTCCGTCCGGCCGCTCGCGACGATCTCGAAACTCATACGGGCCAGGTAGCCTGGCCGATCGATTCCGTAGCGCGTAAACGTTTCTGCGCCCGCAACTCGAATCGTGAGGTTTGCCAGTTCCTCTGGCGTCGCCGAAATCAGCTCGATTTCGGCGCGCAGCGGCTCATTCAGTGCTGACTGCAAGCGAATGTCGCCGAGACCCAGCGCTTCGGCCTCGCTTGCCAGCAGGATCGCAAGCAGAAGCCATACTGGGGTCAGTTTTCGGGACATAGCACTTCTCCGGCTACCCGCATTCCGGGAAAACGCCCGGGTCGGCAAGCATGAAATGGGAATACGGATGCCCATGCGAATCTGGGGTGAACTATAGCTTATAAATGTTTTTTGGCCAATATTTCAGCAATTTGGACACTATTTAGAGCCGCGCCCTTACGTATGTTGTCGGCGACCACCCACAGGTTGATCCCGGTTGGATGACTGACGTCCTCGCGGACGCGACCCACGTACACAGGGTCGCTGCCCGACGCCTCGGTTACCGCCGTCGGATACTTGCCGGTCTCCACGCCATCGACGAGCTTGACGCCGGGCGCCTTGCTCAGCAATTCGCACACCTCGGCCGCACTTATCTTGCTCCTGGTTTCGATGTGCACGGCTTCCGAGTGCCCATAAAAGACGGGGATACGAACTGCCGTAGGATTCACCATGATGCTGTCGTCGCCCATGATCTTACGGGTCTCCCACACCATCTTCATCTCTTCTTTCGTGTATCGATTGTCCAGAAACACATCGATATGCGGCACTGCGTTGAACGCTATCTGCTTCGCCGGCCCCTTCAGTTCGAGCGGCTTCCCGTTCAGTAACAGCGCAGCCTGGCGGGCGAGCTCTTCGATCGACTTGCGGCCGGCCCCGGAAACCGCCTGGTAGGTCGCGACATTGATTCGGCTGATGCCGACCGCGTCGTATATCGGTTTCAGTGCGACGACCATCTGGATCGTCGAGCAGTTGGGATTGGCGATGATGCCGCGCGTCTTGTACTCGGATATTTTTTCCGGATTCACTTCGGGAACGACGAGCGGAATATCGGCTTCGTAGCGAAATCTGGACGTGTTGTCGATGACGACACATCCGGCAGCCGCCGCTTTCGGCGCGTAAACCTCAGAAACCGAAGCTCCGGCGGAAAAGAGTCCGATCCGGACCTTCGAGAAATCGAAAGCCGCCAGATCCTCTACCTTCAGCTGCCGATTGCCGAACCGCACGTCCTTACCGACCGAGCGTTCGCTCGCGAGTGCGTAGACCTTGCCGACCGGAAACTTTCTCGATGCGAGAATCTCGAGCATGGTTTCGCCGACGGCGCCGGTGGCGCCGACTACTGCGACATCGAATTTCTTTGCCATTGTTGCGAACTTCCTGGAACGGGAACCTGGTATGGATGCGGATCAGTCGGCCTTGCGGCGACCGGCGATGACCGGCGTCTCGCTGGCCACGTCCGCGTTCTGCCCGCGATGCCGCAGGTAGTGGTCCATCAGGACCAGTGCCACCATCGCCTCGGCGATCGGCGTCGCGCGCAGGCCGACGCAGGGGTCGTGGCGACCAGTGGTCACTATCTCCGATTCCTTGCCCGACCGGTCGATCGTCTTGCCCGGCACGGAGATGCTCGACGTCGGCTTCAACGCGATGCTTGCAAGGATGTCCTGCCCGGACGAAATGCCGCCGAGCGTGCCGCCCGCGTCGTTCTTGCTGAACCCTTCGGGCGTCAGTTCGTCGCGGTGCTGGCTACCACGCTGGCTGACCGCTGCGAATCCCGCGCCCAGCTCGACACCCTTCACGGCGTTGATGCTCATGAGCCCGTGCGCCAGGTCGGCCTCGAGCTTGTCGAATACCGGCTCGCCCAGGCCGGGAGGGACATTGGTTGCGAGAATGCTGATTTTCGCGCCTATCGAGTCGCCCTGCTCGCGGAGCTCGTCCATGAAACGTGCCAGCTCGTCGACGCGGGACGGGTCGGCGCAGAAAAACGGGTTCGCGTCGACGGCATCGATGTCGACGCAATCGAGCGCTATTGGCCCGAGCTGGGACAGGTAGCCGCGCACTTCGACACCGAGCCGCTCCCGCAGGTACTTGCGTGCGATCGCCCCCGCTGCCACGCGCATCGTCGTTTCCCGGGCCGACGAGCGCCCGCCGCCGCGGTAGTCGCGTATCCCGTACTTCTGCTGGTAAGTGTAGTCAGCGTGGCCGGGGCGAAACTTGTCCTTGATGTTGCCGTAATCGCCGGAGCGCTGGTCGGTGTTCTCGACCAGCAAGCCGATCGGCGTGCCGGTCGTCACTCCCTCGAATACGCCCGAGAGTATCCGAACGCGGTCAGGCTCGCTGCGCTGCGTGGTATGGCGGGAGCGCCCGGGGCGGCGGCGGTCGAGGTCGACCTGGATATCGTCCTCTGAAATTTCGAGCCCCGGCGGACAGCCGTCGACGACGCAGCCGAGCGCCGGACCGTGGCTCTCGCCGAAGGTCGTCACCGTGAACGCGCGCCCGAAGCTGTTACCCGACATCGCCCTGTACCTGGCGGTCCGCCCTCGCGGCCGCAAACTCCAGCCGGTGGCTCTCGAGTTCCTCTCGTGTCAGCAGGAAGACGCCGGAGCCGCCCATTTCGAATTCAAGCCAGACGAAGGGCACCCGGGGAAATCGAGCTTCCAGCGCGGCCTGGCTATTACCTACCTCGACGACCAGCACGCCGCCGTCGGTCAGGAATCGTGGAGCATCATGCAGGATCGTCAGGACCGAATCCAGACCGTCCGCGCCGGCCTGCAGGCCGAGCGTCGGCTCGTGCCGATACTCGGGCGAAAGCATGTCCATGTCCTCGCGATCCACGTACGGCGGATTGCTGACGATCAGTTCGTAGGCGGGCGGCGGCGCCTCCGCGGCCAGCGCGCTGAAGAAATCCGACGCGATCAGCCGGACGCGGTCCTGCAGCCCATAGCGCTCGACGTTGATGCGCGCCACGCCGAGAGCGTCGCCCGAGACGTCGACGGCATCGACCCGTGCGCCGGGAAACTCGAGTGCGAGAGCAATCGCTATGCAGCCGCTGCCGGTCCCGAGGTCGAGCGCGCGTTGCAGGGTCCGACCCGCGAGCCAGGGCTCGAAGCGATCCCGGACGAGCTCGGCAATGGGCGAGCGCGGCACGAGCACACGCTCGTCCACGTAAAAGGGCAGCCCCGCGAACCAGGCTTCGTTGACCAGGTAGGCGACCGGGATGCGCTCGTCGATCCGTCGGGCCGCCAGCCTATCGACGCCGGCGATCGCCCGCTCGTCGACCGGCGCCGCGTACACCGCCGGTACGTCCGCATGATCGAGTCCAAGGCACGCGAACACCAGGTACGCTGCTTCGTCGACCGCATTGTCCGTGCCGTGCCCGTAGCATAGCCCCGCCGCCTCGAATTGACCGGCTATGCGGCGAATCAGGTCCT
>JAOUIH010000005.1 GCA_029884165.1 Gammaproteobacteria bacterium
TACAGGAAACTGGGGCGGAGTGCGGTTGCGGACTTCGAACCCTGTTCGACCGACGCAGTCGCGAAGCCACTTGAATCTCACCCTCTCCGGCAACTGATCAGGCAGCGGGTATACTCATCGGTGGCCAGCCAGGCACGTATGCGGCATCCTGTGTACCTCACTCATAGTGCTATTTTCGGGATTTGAAGAGCGTAGCAACCAAGTGATTCGCTCCGGCCGCGATTTCTGGATATTCCACGTGACCTTCTGGGTGGCCGCAGCGATCGCCCTGTTTCTGTATGGCCTGACTTATGGGCACGTAGCGGTTGCAGTCGTCCGCAACCTGTACAACCCGCTGGTAGGATTCGGCTTCTCGTATCTCATCAAGACGGTCTACGACAGCCGATTTCCGTCCGGATTCGGGCGAAGGCTTCTCTTGATATCCGGTTTATCGTTTCTAGGCGCCCTTGTTTCAGCGCTCGTGGTCAATCCGATTACTTTCGGCCTGCTTGGCTACGAAATTGGTGACCTGCCGTTGCGCAATCTCTTGCAGGACGGACTGTATTTCGTATTACTGTACCTCGTGTGGAGCCTGTTGTACCTGCAATTGATGGGCCGATCGTTGGTCCCCGCACCCGCAGATACGAGCGCGACGGGGACAATTAACGTCACGAAAGGCAACCAAGTCTTCAAGCTCGATCTTGCGAATATTACCTGCATCAAGGCCTGTGGCGACTACGTAGAGCTTTGTACCGATTCCGAGAAGTACCTGAAGCACGGGACGATCAGTTCCTACGAGAAGGCACTGGCGGGTACGCCTCGCCCGGGGCACACTGTCAGCTTTCGTGGTTCGGGAAATTCATGCAGCACATACACGGCTATTATTCTTCCAACGACCTGTACAACAGGATCATCGATGGGCTGAGAATGTTGGGCAAGGATCTGTCGCAGGTTACGCCGGACGATCTTCAGCCCGTGGACGAGTTTCATATACGCGGTGATGTGGCCACGAGGGAACTGATCGAGCTCTCCGGATTTACACCGGAAATGCATATCCTCGACGTCGGTTGCGGCATCGGTGGGTCGACGCGCCGCCTCTCGGCGCAGGCGGGCTGCCGCGTAACGGGCATCGATTTGAGTGAAGACTACATCGACACGGCGATACGCTTGACCGACTTGCTCAATATGCAGGATAGCGTCGATTTTCATGCGGCGAGCGCGCTCGAATTGCCATTCGACGACGATGCGTTCGGCGGAGTCTGGTCCCTGCAGATGAACATGAACGTCGAAGACAAGCTCGGTTGGTTACTGGAGACCTGTCGCGTGCTCAAACCCGGCGGGCGGGCCGTCCTGTACGAGGTATGCGGCAGCCGGAACGAGCCGCTCTATTTTCCCGTCCCGTGGGCGCAGGATGACTCGATGAGCTACCTCGTGCCGCCGGCTGCATTCCGCGAGGTCATCGAGTCCGCCGGATTCGACGTCGAAGTCTGGAACGACAAGACGGACCTCGCCCGCCGTGCGTTCGCGGACGTGCAGGAGCCGACAGGGGACCCAGATCTCCCCGTCCTGGGCGTCTACATGCTGGTTGGCAATGACATCAAGACCAAGGCCTACAACCTGCGCCGGAACCTGGAGGAGGACCGCGTCAGCCTCATCGAGACCGTCGTCATCAAGCGCGGGACCTGAGGGGCGAGGGCCCTGGCGGGCGCTCGAATCAGTCCGTCACGCAGGTAAAATTGCCTGCCCTGTCCGGATCGCCCTCGCCATCGTAGCGGGGCCACGCGGGATACCGGCACACCGGCCGCGTCCGGCCCGCGGTGGCGTCGTTCGCATCAATCGCGAGCAACTCCCCGGGCGCGATACCGCGCTCCACCCAGGCCTCGAGCGCATCCAGCGTCGAAATGCGGGCGTTGAAGGGGCCAGTCGTGTGGCCCATGCCGGGAATCGTGTAAAAGCGCACGAACTCGTGGAGTGCGTCGGCCCGGTAACGCCGCTGCAGGCGCTCGAAGTACTGGATTGAGCTGTAGACCGGAATGAAGTCGTCGACGGCGCCGTGGAAAAAGATCAGCTTGCCGCCGCTGGCCTGGAAGCGGTCGAGGTCGACGCTGTTGGCGCTGATCAGCGTCACCAGGTCGGCGATCCGTCCCGCGTAATGCGTCGGGTCGAAATCGGCCAGCGTATCGAGCGCCAGGTTGCGGGCGATGCCGTAGCGGGGCGTAGCGTCGCCGGGCAGGAACTGAAGCGCCTGCTGCGGGCCATCGCCGCCCAGGTTCGGGAACCCGCCGTCGAAGAACGTCGAGCCCTCGAAGGGCGTCCACCTGGGAAACACACTGTTGCCTTCGTCGTCGGCGAATACGCTGAATCCCAGGTCGTAGCGCGCGTCCATGACCAACAGGGACTCGATTTGCCGGTCCGAAAGGCAGCCGGTGCCCGTGTCGGAGCCGCCGTCACAGCGCAACGGGTTAGCGGCATCCTGGCGCCGGAATGCCGCGGTCGCCTCGTAGCAGGAGCTTACGTTGCCGATGATTCCGTCTCCGATGCCATCGAGCGAGTCACAGGCCTCGTACACGGCGCTGACAAAAGTCCTGGCTTTCGCCGGGCTGATCCAGCCGGCGCCCTGACCGGCATGCAGGGCCCTGGCGTAGCGGTTGGCCGACAGGTGCAGCATGACGAGATTGTGGGCCGGGTAACCGGCTACCGCGCCGTCGTAGTCGTCCGGATAGCGCTGCACCGCGTCGAAAGCTTCGTGGCCCCCCTGCGAGCCTCCGACGAAATAACGAAAGCGTGGCGCCGCAGCGTAACGCACCTCGATGAGCCGCAGGGCGACGTCGTGCGTCTTCTTGATCTGTTCGTGGCCATAGTTCCGCAGCGCCTCGTCGTTCAGCATGAATCGGCCATCGAACGGAGTCGCCGACTGGTGACCCGCGTCGCTGCCCAGGGTTACGTAGCCGCGCGCCAGCGGTGTTCTTTCCGACGCCGGCTGCTTCACGTAATGCGTGAGCCCGCTGACCAGCCGTCCGTTGAAACCGCCGCCGCCGAAATGCAGGGTCTTGCCGTTCCAGGCCGTCGGCAAGTTGACTTCGAAATTGATGTCCGGCGCCGTGTAGGACACGGGGCGGATGGCGCCGAGTATCCTGCAGAACTCACCGTTTTCGTTACCGGCCGCAGCGGCGGACACGAGTTCTGCAGCCGTAATCATTGCGCCGCCGGTGGGCAGGCCGATGACCTCTGCCGGAATCGAGTGGCCGGCCAGCGAGGTGCAGGCTTCGGCCGGTGAGCGGCCCGATACATCGGCCAAGCCGGGACCGGCCGCCGCGGCCTGCGGACCGAGGCCGGAGAGGCTTGCCAGCAGGAGCACCGCCCCGGCCGAGCGATGCCGATCGGTCGACTTGGGTTTGCGGATTGTTCCGGTATTCCTGTCCATGCCAGGGGCTCCTGGAAGATCACGCTCCGCCGGTTGCCCGATGATTTGGATCGTGCGATTCCCGTGTGGCTCGACAGCTTGAGCGGTCGCCTGCAGCCGAGTAGTGGTAGTTTTCCGCATTGACAAGCACCGGTACGACGCTATTGTCCGGCTTGCGACGGCCAATGCAACACGGGACGATCTCGCCAATGCGCGTACTTCTGCTGTACTCGACGATAGACGGACATACTCGTGATATCTGCGCGCGGCTGAAGGAAATGATCGACTCCGCCGGGCATCGCGGAGTCCTGGCCGAGCTGAGTGACAAATCGGAAATCAACGTCGGCGAATTCGACGGTGTAATACTCGGCGCCAGCATCCGCTACGGCAGGCACCGCCCGGCGGTGGCACGCTTCATCGACAGGCATACCGGTTTCCTGGAGTCGAGGCCTTGCGCGTTCTTTTCAGTCAACGCGGTCGCGCGCAAGCCGGAAAAACAGTCACGGGAAACCAACCCCTATGTCCGCAAATTTCTTCGATCCATTTCCTGGCGGCCGGGACACATAGGCATTTTCGGCGGGCTGATCGACTATCCGCGCTATGGTTTCATCGACCGGAACATGATCCGGCTGATCATGTGGATCACCAAGGGACCGACGGATCCTGCCGGCACCTACGATTTCACTAATTGGGACGACGTGGAAACCTTCGGTGAGAAATATCTGCAGATGCTGCAGTCCGCGTAGCGGACCGCGTTACGCCGAACGGAGGTACCCCTCCTCCCGGAGATCGTCGATCGTCAGCAGGATGGCCTGGCGGAGCTTGCTGACGATGTAATCGACGTCGTCCTTCGTCATCGTCAGCGACGGCGACAGCACATTGAGATCGACGACCGGGCGGACGATGAGCCCCAACGCCTCGGCGTGGTTGGAAATGCGCTTGCCGATCATGACCTCGGGCGGGAAGAACTCGCGCGTCTTTTTGTTCATCACATTGACGACGCACATCATGAACAGCCGCCCCCGGATGTCACCTACGATGGGCAGGTCGAGCAACGTTCGCAGTTGCTGCTCGAAATACGTGCCCACGTTACGTACGTTCTCGAACAGGTTCTCCCGCTCGAGAATCTCGATATTCTTGAGCGCCGCAGCACAACAAACGGGATGCGCGGAGTAGGTGAAGCCGGCCGTGAACCAACGATCGGCGTCGTCGCCGAGTGCGTCGTAAATCCGGTCGGATACGATCATGGCGCCGAGGGGCAGGTAACCTGACGTCAGTCCCTTGGCGCAGCAGATGATGTCCGGCTCTACGCCGAACATGTCCTTCGACACGAACCAATGGCCAAGCCGGCCGAACCCGGTGACGACCTCGTCGGCGACGTAGAGGATGTCGTATTTCCGGCAAAGCTCCCAGGTTCGCCTGTTGTAGTCCTCAGGCGGCACGATGACGCCGCCGGACCCGAGTATGGGCTCGGCCCAGAAGGCCGCCACGTTTTCGGGCCCGAGTTCGAGAATCTTCTGCTCCATCTCGTCGACCAGGTAATCACAGAACGCGGCCGCGTCCATGCCGTCCGGCGCCCGGTAGAAGTTGGGGCTGGTCAGGTGATGGATGCCCTCGGTGATGTAGCGGAAGTCGGGCATGCGGTCCCCGGCTTTGCCGGACAGCGAGGCGGTCAGATAGGTCGTACCGTGGTACGCGTCGCGGCGGCACAGGACATGCGTTTTCTGCTTCTGGCCGCGCGCGCTCTGGTACATCTGGATCAGGCGGTAAGCGGAATCGTTCGCCGTCGACCCGCCGCAGGTGAAAAACACGTGGTTCAGGTCGCCCGGAGCCAGTTCGGCCAGCTTCGCCGCAAGCCGAGCGGCCGGCTCGTTCGACATGTCGGTGAACGGGTTGGCGTAGGCGAGACGCGTTACCTGCTCGGCGATTGCGTCGGCCATTTCCTGGCGGCCGAGGCCGATATTGGTGCACCACATGCCACCGACGGCGTCGAAGTACTTCTTGCCGTCGGAGTCCCGCAGCCAGGCACCTTCACCCCCGCTGATGATCAGGGAGCCGTGCTCGTTGTACGTCACGAAATTCTGATAGGGATGCAGATGGTGACGGCGGTCCTGCGACCAGAGGTCCGTCTCGATCGTCTGGCGGGCGCCGCCTTTGGCTGGTGCACTCATATTCTTACCATAAACAAACATTTACCAACGGGTGAGATTGTATCCCAGGGCCCCGATCGGATGGCATGGCGGCGCACATGCTGAAACGACCGGTCCCGCCTGCGGCCTCCCCGGTCCTGCGAAAGGCCGGGGCAGGCTGTCGCGAACTGCTGCCCGGGTCGTCACCGGCTCGCGTATCCGGATCACGACCCTATAATGCCGGCAGACCGGGCCTGTACCCGGCGGCAAGGGGGGGCGTGATGGGACGAGCGGCACTATGGGTACTGGCGTGCGCCTGTACCGCCTGCGGGGACAATTCAGCTGACCAGGCGACCAACCGGGGGCCCGGCCTGCCGGCATCGGCGGTAGCAGCGCCGACCGGCAGCTGGCCGACGAACGGCGGCGACTGGTACAACCGCCGTTACTCGCCGCTCGAGCAAATCGACCGGAACAACGTTGCGAACCTGAAAGGTGTGTGGCGTGCGCGCTTGGACGGCTCCGGCCTGGGCACGAAATACTCCGGCGAGGCGCAGCCTATTGTCCTGGACGGCGTCATCTACATCGTCACCGGCGCCGACGACGTGTTTGCGCTCAGCGTCGATACCGGCGAGAAGCTGTGGACGTACACGGCCGGCCTCGACGACGCGATCGACACCGTGTGCTGCGGATGGACCAGCCGAGGCGTCGCCGTCGGCGACGGCAGGGTCTACGTCGGCCAGCTGGACAGCAAGCTCGTGGCGCTGGACCAGGCGACGGGGGACATCGCCTGGTCGGTCCAGGCAGAGCGCTGGGAGGAGGGCTACACCATAACCAGTGCGCCATTATTCTACGACGGTCTCGTCATCACCGGTTTCGCGGGTGCCGAATACGGCATCCGGGGCCGCGTCAAGGCCTACAACGCGGCGGACGGGTCTCTGGCGTGGACGTTTTACACGATTCCGGGTCCGGGCGAAGTCGGGCACGACAGTTGGCCAGGGGACAACGATCTCTGGATGCACGGCGGCGCATCGGTCTGGCAGACGCCGGCCGTCGACCCGGAACTCGGCCTGGTCTATTTCTCGACCGGCAACCCCGGCCCCGACTACAACGGCGCGGTACGCGCCGGTGACAACCTGTTTTCGGCGTCCATCGTCGCTGTCGATGCGAAGACCGGCGAGTACCGCTGGCATTTCCAGCAAGTTCACCACGACATCTGGGACTTCGATGCGCCGAGCCCCGTGGTGCTGTTCGACATCGAAATCGACGGCGTGCTGCAGAAGGGGCTCGCCGAAGCGAGCAAGACCGGCTGGGTGTACGTTCTCGATCGCCGCAACGGCCAGCCGCTCATCGGCATCGAGGAGCGGCCGGTGCCGCAGGAGCCGCGCCAGGCGACGTCGCCGACGCAGCCGTATCCGGTCGGTGACGCCTTCGCGCCGCAGTCGCTCGAGATTGCGCCGGAGGGATACCGGCTGATCAACGGCGGACAGATTTTCACGCCGTACTGGACGGACGAGATTGTCATCGCCAAGCCGGGCATCGGCGGCGGCGTCAACTGGCCGCCGAGTTCCTACGATCCGGCGAGCGGGTACCTGTACGTGTGCTCGCAGGACACGATCGGCGCCTATCGAGCGGAGGAAATAGGCGACGAGCCCCCGCCGGAGGGCGAACTGTACGCGGCCGGGATGTTCGGCGGCACGCACATGCCCGATCACGGCATCTTCGCGGCCATGGACATGCATACGAACAGGATCGTGTGGCGCCAGCACTGGCCGGATCCCTGCTACAGCGGTTCGGTCGTGACCGCCGGCGGCCTGGTGTTCGTCGGCCGCAGTGACGGTCGCCTGACTGCGCTCGACTCGTCCAACGGCAACCGGCTCTGGACGTTCCAGACCGGTGCCGGCATGAACGCCCCTGCCAGCGTGTTCGAGCATGAGGGCCGGCAGTACGTCGTCGCCTATTCGGCCGGGAATCTCTTTGCCGGCTCGCCCAAGGGCGACAGCGTCTGGCTGTTCGCGCTCCACGGTCTGCTGGACGAGGTACCGCCGGCGTCGACGATCATGACCTACGCGCCGGTCGAGGGCGGGCCGGACCTCGCCGCGGGCAAGCTGGTATACGATTCGGCCTGCACGTTCTGCCATGGCGAGGCCGGGCAGGGCGGGCATGGCGGCGGGCCTGCGCTATCGGGAATGGATTCGCCCGCCCGGATCATGCAGGTGATCAGCGAGGGCCGCGGTGACATGCCGTCCTTCGGCGGCGCGCTCACGGCCGAACAGGCCCGCGATGTCAGTGCCTATGTCGCGGGGGAGCTGCTGGCGCCGCCTTAGGCGCATCGCCACGGCGTGCAGGCCGGGCCTGGCTGTCAGGTGTCGACACCGCCCCAGATCGCTTCCGCCGTCCGGACGACGAGTTCGAGCTTCTTTTTCTGCTGGTCGGGCGTCAGCGAGTTGCCCTCCTCGGTGGAGGCGAAGCCGCACTGCGGTGCGATGCCGAGCTGGTCCAGATCCGCGTAGCGAGAGGCTTCGTCGAAACGCTTGCGGAGATCGTCGAGTGACTCGAGTTCGGGCGTCTTGGTCGTGATGAAGCCCGGCATGACGCGCTGCTTGCCTTTCGGAAGCAGCCGCAGCGGTTCGAGACCTCCCGCGCGTTCCGTGTCGTATTCCATGAAGTACACGTCGACACCGGTCTGGTTGAATACGGCGTCGGCCGCCGGGTCGTAGGCGCCATCGGCCGCCCAGGTCGACTTGTAGTTGCCACGGCAAAGGTGCATCGCGATCACCAGGTCGTCGGGCCGCCCGTCGATGGCGTCGTGCATCATTTTCGCGTACTGCGTAATGAGCCAGTCCGGATCCACTCCCTGCGCTTTCTTCTCCTCACGATGTTTCGGGTCGCACAGGTAGGCGAAGAAGATGTCGTCGAGCTGCAGGTAGCGGCAGCCGGCGTCGTAGAACGCCCGTACCGCTTTCCTGTATGCCCTCGCGATGTCGGCGAACAGCACCTCCAGGTCGGCGTATTCGGGCGGATGTATGTCTGCCGGCGCCGTGCGGAAATGGCAGGCGCTCGGTCCGGGTATCGAAATCTTGGGCTGGACCCTCGCAATCGACGCGAGGTAGCGAAAATGCCCGAGCATCGGGTGATCGTCGGGAAAGTCGATCCTGCTCTTGATCGTCGGGAATATCGGGCGAAGCTTGAGCCCGTGGAACTGGACTCCGACATTACGTTCCTCGAGTTCCAGCCCGGTCAGCGCGCCCATGAAGTCGAAATGCCAGAACGACCGTCGGAACTCGCCGTCGGTAACCGTCTTCAGTCCGACGCTCTCCTGCATCCTGACCGCCTCGCGGATCGCCTCGTCTTCGATGACCTGAAGCTCGTCGCAGGTGCTGAACCCATCGGGCCCGAGCTTGTCGGCATGAAGACGGATGCGCGCCTTGTGAACCTTGTTCGGTCGCAGCAGGCTGCCGACATGGTCGGCGCGGAAGGGTGCGGTGGCGGCCATGCTAAACCTCGCATTGTTGGTCAGGTGCTTATCCTAACATCCGGTTGCAGCAAGTCGGGCGAACGGGCATCGGCCGACGGCGGAAAATCCAGGCTGCGCCGGAACTCGCGCCGCAACAGGATGTAGCTGACGATGGCCTGCAAGGCCATGGTGGCCACCGACAGGAACCAGACATGCTCGATCAGGAAACCTTCCTGCCGTGCGGCCCACATGAGCGGCAGCGCGAAGCCGCCCAGTCGGACCGCCGTGCTGAACAACGCTGGCCAGGTATTGCCCAATGCCTGGAACATGCCCGAGCACGTGAAAATGATCGCGGAGGGCACGAAGTTCCAGGAAATGAAACGTAGAAAGGTCGCAGCCACGTCGATGACGGCTGCGTCGTCCGAAAAGCCGCGCACCAGCGCGGACGGGCTTATCTGGCAAAGCAGGGTCAGGGCCGCCATCACCAGGCCGCTCATGACGGCCGTCCAGCGAAATGTCAGCCGCACCCGTGCCGCCTGCCGCGCACCGAAATTCTGCCCGGCGACGGCCGGCGCGGCGAATGCCAGCGCCATCGCCGGCAGGAAGATGGACTGCATGATGCGTTGGCCGAGTCCGAAGCCCGCCTGCGCCTCGGCGCCGAAGTCGCGAATCGACCAGTAAATGATCGCCATGAACGCGAAAATCAGGAAAAACTCGCCGCCCGCCGGAAGACCGATCGCGAGCAGTCGGCGCCAGACGACCACGCGCGGCCGCCACAGGCCGGCATCCAGTCGGACATATTTCTCGAGGCGCCGGAAGTAAAACAGCAGCAACAGCACGCCGCACGCGACGGCAACGGACGTCGCGAGACCTGCGCCGGCGACGCCCATCGGGAGGCCGGTGCCCCAGCCTGCGATCAGCACCGGGGCGAGGATGATGTTGACGATCACCGTCAGCAGCTGAACGGCCACCGTCGGCTTGACGATGCCGGTGCCCCTGAGGGCCGAACTCATCGCGATCAGGGCGAACTGCAGGGCCATGCCCGGCAGGAACCAGTAGAGGTAGGTGCGGCCGGCCTCCACCGTAACGGCGTCCGCGGCTATCGTGGCGAGATAGGCGTCCGTGAACGCATACCCCCCGATGAGGGTCGTCGCGCCGAGCAGCGCTGCCAGCAGCAGCGACTGGTTGAAAACGAGGTTTGCATCGTCGCGGTCTCTACGGCCCGTGGCGTGGGCGATCAGTGACACGGTGCCGACACCGAGTATCTGCGTGAGCGCCATGATCAGGAATGTGCTGCTTGCCGCTGCGCTCACACCGGCGAGTGCGGTGCCGCCGATCTTGCCCACGAAGTAGAGGTCGACCAGGTAGTAGAGGGTCTGCACGATCATGCCGACAGCAAGCGGCACGGCCATGTCGACGATGTGGCGCGGAATCGAGCCTTCGGTGAGGTCTTTCATCCCGATAGTCTGAGCGAATCGGCGGGACTAGTGTACGCGCGCAGAACCTGCGGGCACGAGCCCGCGCGAAGAGATATCCACCCGGTTGCCACTGCGGCGCCCGGAGCGCAAGGCTCCGGGCGGGTGGCAGCCTTATCCGTGGTCCATGCGGGACATCAGGTCTTCGTCGTCGACGATCCGCAGGGCGATGCAATCGCTCTCCATGCGTATAACCGGCGATTCGTCCACGCGCGCGCAGCTGCCGGCATACCGGCCGCCGGCAGTGAACGTGCAGACCTGTGTGTAATAGTCGCCGAGCCTGGGCAGCCGATGCAGCTGCTGGTATATCTGCTGCTGTGCTTCGAATTTGCCCTGCGTTTCCGCCAGGACGCGTGCATTCCGGTCGACCATGCTTATGTTGGACCCGCCGCGTCCGACGATCGGCTTGACGACATAGCCGCGCGCAAGCAGTTCGTCGCTCAGTTCGTACGACGAATTCAACAGATAGGGGTGGTTCGGGAACAGCGTCCAGAGTACCGGCAGGATGGCCTTGTTGCTGGGTATCAGCGTCCAGAGCGGTTCGAATACCATGACCTCGCGACGCAGCAGCACGTCGACGAGGCGCGGCGGGCCATCGTGCACTTCGCCGGGTTCGTAGTTCTGCAGCTTTTCCTCGTCGTCCTCGCATTCCTCGCGAATCTGGTCGAGGGCCGACTCCCAGGCCCAGGTCTTCCAGACCCAGCGGATCGGCACGCCCTCGCGATCCAGGATCGATCCGTCCGGGCCCCAGCTGAGCCCCGAGATACCGCGGATGATCTTGGTCCGGATGCCGGCCTTCTCGATAATGTCGCGCATATAGAGCGCGTGGTAGGTTTCTTCGAGATCCCGGTCCTGCATGATGTGCAGCAGTCCATCTACTTCGCCGTGGCGCCAGGCGGCGAGAAGTTTTTCGGAAAGCTGCCTGCCGGCATCGTCGCCATCGTGGCAGCCGTAGTGTTCGGCCCACTTGCCCTGGACCTTGCCGGTCTCCATGTGGCACGAAGCGGAATCGCAGTTGTACTCGTATACCTTGACGCCCGCCTCGGTAACGGCGAAGTCGAAGCGGGCGGTGATCAGCTCGTTGCGGCGGTTGTCCCAGGATTGGTGGATCTTCGGCCACAGGCAGCGCGGAATATTGAACCGCTCCAGGCGGGAGTCGTCACGCAGCACATAGTCGGTCGCGTGCATGAACAGTGCGTGGAGCTCGTTGGTAGCACGACGCAGTTCTGCCTGCGCTGTGCGCGACACAGCAAAGTAGCGGTACCGGTCCGCCGGGTTCGCACTCAGCAGGTGGCCACCCATCATGTCCACATAGGCCGCCTCGTCGTCATTGGCGAGGTTCAGCCACTCGGACGAAGGTTCGGCGGCCGGGTGCAGCAGGCGTTCCTGGACACGAAACAGCGCCGGATCCGGATCGGATACGTCCTCGGCGTGGGTCGCGTCGTCAGTCCGCAGGACCCAGCCCAGGATACAGGCGTTGCCGAAGGTGCACTCGAGCCAGTAGTCGCCATGTTCGCCGACTCGGGCACGAATCTCGCGCGAATAGTCCCGGCCCGCCGGCCACGGACGGTTACCGACGTTCTGCTCGGCAACGCGCACATATCCCGGCGCCACCTCGGTGACGACCGCGACGTGGCCCGTCGTCTCGAATTCCCCGCCTTCGTCCCAGATCAGCAGGCAACCCGGTTCGGGATGGCGCTTCGAGCCGTTCCGGAATGAGTACAGCGGGAGGGCATGATCACCGCCGGGCGCGCGCACATGCCTTAGCCGGAAGATGTCATAGGCCATCGGGATGTCGTCGAAGACATAGCCGTGGTTGAGATAGAGCCAGCGGCGTGCGAATTCGACGCACTGCCACTTGTAGCCCATGTAGATGCCATCGACGACACTGCGGTAAGCATGCCGGTCCGGTAGTTCGCGGTCGTCCGCGGTCTCGTAATCGCTGGAGTAGGCCGGCACGTTGCCCGGGGCGATGCCGAGCACGGAGCCGAAGCGGGCAGGCCCGTCCCTGGTCGTGTCGTTCATATGGCGATGGTGCCGATCCTGTGGTGTAGGCGCCGCGGATTTCCCGTGGCAAGCCTCGGCGCGACTGGGCGCGGATGATAGGTCCGGGCGGGCCAATCACGCAACTGCTTGCCCGAGTCACGAAAAAGTACGGCCCCCTTGCGGGGGCCATACTCGGTTCGCAGGTACCCGTCCCGGCGGGCGGCCGGCAACGGGGCAATACTAGCGTACGTCGACCGGCGCGACCGCGAACGACGATGCGGTGGCGGCGCCGTCTTCCCAGCTTTCGACCCGTACATTCAGCGGGCAGCCGCCGACGTTCGCCCGGAACCGGTACGATCCCGTATTGGTTACCGGGTCCAGCTGCAGGGCCGTCGAGCCGAGCTGGATATTGTCGTCGTCGTCGAACACGACGGCCTGGCCGGCAAACAGCGTGCTTGATCCGCGCACCTCGAGGCGGCCGCGGTCGCAGCTGGCGCGGGTGATCGTGGTCGTGCCGCTGGCCGTGCTGATGATGTCCGCGTCGTCCGACTCGAATGCGAAGATGTGCAGGCTGCCGTCGAGTTCGCCGAAGTAGCCTTCCACCGCCGCGGAGTCGCCGGGAATGGCCGAGCAGGGGTAGATGTCGAACCCGGTCCCGTTGATGGCGGTGCCGGCCGGCATGCGCGAGTCGTCCGAGAATACCAGGGGCACGCCCTCGAGCGACATTTCGCACGAGAACATCCCGTCACTGTTAGCCACGCTCGTGATGACGCCGATCACGACGTTCTCGGCCGGTTCGACGAACAGATCGTCGGCGACAAAGCCGCCGAGCAGCGAACTCGAGCCATTGATGATTGCGGTACCGCCGATAAAGCCCGGTTCAGCGCGGCCCGGCAGACTGCCGGTCGCAAGCTGTGACGGACTGGTAATCGTTGCCGTAGGCGACGTCGCCAGGCCGCCGCTGAATACGGCGGCCGGGACGACTACATCGGCGCCCATGACGTTGACGGTGGCGCCGCCGAAGCCGTCCTCAGTGATGCTGATGATGCGGCCCTCGATTGCGGCCGGTACCTGGGCAGATGCGAGCCCGGGCAACATTGCGGCCGCACACAGCAGGGCGCACACCCAGCGCCGGCTAGGCATGTAAGAGATAAAGGTCATTTGATTCGCTCCCAAATTGAAATGCAGGACAATTATTTTTCTAGTTTCTGGTCCCCGCGGGCAGCTTATACCGTGATTCCCGCAGCCGAAGTAACTGCCTCTCAGTTGCGATTTGACCTGATCGAAAGGTGGGGGTAACCCCGTCCGTCAGTTCGGTTGCCGGCTGAATCAATGAGGCCGGTCGCGCGCAGGGTTGCCCGACCGGTAATCTGTCCGCCGGCGGACCGTGCCCGCGAAACTGCGTATAATCGCGTGGCGCATCGATGGCAACCGAGGGGCAGCAATGGGGACTGACAAGAGGGGATCGCAGGCGGTTCGATCCAGCGAGTTCTCGCTCGGCGGCTTGCTGTTACGTTTCCTGGCTGCACTGTTGCTCGTGCTGGCTACGTACAATCCGACCGACCTGTCCTACTACGACTGGGTCCGGATCGCGATGACGAACAGCGGGCTCGGGCCGGAGCACTATTTCGTCGGCGTCCTCATTCTCATCGGCTGGACCGTCTTCGTCGTTGCGAGCATTCGAGCCCTGGGCGTGCTGGGTATGGCGCTGGGAGTCGCCTTTTTCGCCACCCTGATATGGCTGCTGATCGACTTCGGCATCCTGGCCGCCGACTCGGCCAAGGCGGTTACCTGGATAGCCCTGGTGTGCCTCGCCGGGCTGCTGGCGATCGGCGTGTCCTGGTCGCACGTCTGGCGGAAACTTACCGGCCAGTTCGAGGTAAGCGACGAGGACTAGGTTTTCCGGGCGCGCAGCGTCACGAAGTAGAACAGCAAGCCGCTGGCGATCACGCCCAGGCCGAACAGCCCCTCGACGGGTTTGCTCACCATTACGAACCACAGGGTCCAGGCGGTCAGCGACAGGTAGACGAGCGGCGTCAGCGGGTATGCGAACGTGCGGTACGGGCGCGGCAGGTCCGGCTGTCGCAGTCGCAGCACAAAGACCCCGGCGACCGTTACAAAGCTGTTCAGGGCCAGCGTGAAACCGGCGAACACGAGGATCGACTCGAAGGTCGAGGTCAGGATGAAGATCAGGGCCAGCGTCGACTGAAGATAGATGGCTATCGACGGAATGCCGTCCTCGTTGGTACGCGCCAGCAGGCGCAGTCCGTGGAAATCTTCGCCGATCACCTGCAGGACGCGCGGTCCCGCCAGCGTCATGGCGCTCACGGTCGATACCAGCAGCAGTGCCAGAACGAAACCCGTGAAGCGGCCGCCGAAGTCGCCGAACGCAGCCTCGGCGGCGATGTAGCCGACCTCGACCTGTCCGGTCATCGCGTCCATGGGCGCGACCCGCAGGAACGTAAAATTGAGGGCGACGTACAGCGCCATCACGACGGTCGTGCCGACCAGCAGGATCCGGGGCAACGTCCTCTGCGGGTCCTCCAGCTCGCTGCTGAGGTAGGTCGCGGCGTTCCAGCCGGTGTATGCATAGCTCACGTAGATCAGTGAAATCGCAAATGCGCCGCTGGTCAGCAGGCTGGTGTCGCCGGCCGCCGGCAGGAAGCGCGTAGGCTGCGGCAGGTCGACCGCCACCAGGGCGGCCGAGCAAAAGGCTACGATCACGCCGATCTTGAGGATCGTGAATATCATCTGTAACCCGCCGCTGTTGCGGCGGCGGCCGGCATGGATGACCGTCAAAGTGATCAGGAGCGCAGATGCCAGCAGTTTGCGCACCCAGGGATCGCTTCCCTCCGGCAGGACGGACGTTGCGTAAGCGGCGAACGTAATCGCCGCAAGGGCCGTCGGGGCGGCGAATCCGATCGTTGCCGACACCCAGCCGGACACGAAGCCAGCGGCGGGATGGTAAATACGAGCCAGGAAGTTATATTCCCCGCCCGATCGGGGCAGAGCGGCACCGAGTTCCGCATAGGTCATAGCCCCACAGACCGCGGCGACGCCGCCGACGATCCACAGCATGAGCAGAACAAAGCCCGACCGGAGTTCGAGCAGCTGAAAGCCGAGACTGGTGAAGACGCCGGTGCCAACCATGTTGGCGATGACGACGGCAGTAACGGTTGTATGACGGAACTTGGCGCTGGACATAAGTCGGGCGGTGGGCCAGGACGCGCCATTATGGTCCGGTATCCGGCGGCCAGTCCAACAGCCGTAGCAGAGACAGCGCTCCTGCCTGCGGCGACTGCGTATTCAAACCGGTGATCGGCACCGGCAACCTAGCTCACAGGGAGTCCGGCGCACCCAGAGGCGACTCGCTACCGGGAGCAGGCTTGAAGATCGACTGGCTGAATGTGTACGAACGCGCGATCCTGCGTCATCCGGTCGCCGTGATCGCGGCTTGTGCCATCCTGCTGGCAGTCGCCGGCTGGTTCGCGCCACGTTTTGCGCTCGACGCGTCCGCTGACTCGCTGACGCTCGAGCATGACGAGGCGCTCAATTACTATCGTTTCGTCCGTGCGCGCTATGGTTCCGACGACTTCCTGATCGTCACATTTTCTCCCCGTAGCCGGCTTTTCTCCGAAGAGTCCTTGGCAGTGTTACGGGCATTGCGTGACGAACTCGCTACGATCGAGGACGTCGAATCGGTCGTCAGTATCCTGGACGTACCCCTGATCTCCAGCCCGCCGCTGTCGCTAAAGGACCTGCCGGGCGGCATTCGCCGCCTCGAAGACCCGGCGACAAATCCCGAGCTGGCCCGGAAGGAGCTTACGGAGAGTCCGCTTTATGCAGATTACGTAATCAGCAGAAGCGGACAGATTACGGCCCTCCGGATCGACTTCCGCCAGGACGAGCAATACCTGGATCTCAGGAACCGGCGCGACCAGCTGAGGGAGCGTCAGTTCGAGAACGACCTGTCGGACGAGGAGCGTCGTGCGCTGGCGGAAGCAGAGGCCCGATTCGACGACTACAGTCGGACACAGCTTGACCGAGAGCAGCGCAACATATCTTCAGTTCGCGGCGTGCTGGATCGCTACGCAGGGGCTGCGACGATGCACCTGGGTGGCGTGCCGATGATCGTCGCAGACTCGATAGATTTCATTCGCCACGACATCGTCGTTTTTGGGGTGGCCGTAATCCTGTTCCTGATCCTGATTCTCGGTACGGCCTTTCACAAGTTCCGTTGGATTGCGTTGCCGTTGCTCACCTGCCTGACGACCTGCGTTTCGATGGTTGGTTTGCTCGGGCTCCTGGACTGGCGCGTGACCGTCGTGTCGTCCAATTTCCTGTCACTGTTACTGATCCTGTGCCTCGCCCTGACTTTGCATATCATCGTTCGTTACCGGGAATGCCATGTCCAGTCGCCCGATGCTCCGCAATACGAACTGGTCCGTGAAACAGTCAGGCGTATCGTCATACCCTGCCTTTACACGGTCCTGACGACGATGGTGGCTTTCGGCTCGCTACTCGTCAGCGGCATTCGGCCGGTGATCGATTTTGGCTGGATGATGGTGATCGGTCTCGCTATCGGTTTCGTATATTCGTTCACGCTGTTTCCGGCTGTACTGCTGCTGCTCGAGACCGGCGAGCCGAGACCCCAGCACGATATCACCGCAGCCATAACGGCGTTCTTCGCCCGGCTCATCGAGCGCCATGGCCGCCTCGTCCTCATCGTTTTCGGTACATCGGTCGTACTGGGAATAGTCGGCATTACGCGGTTATCCGTCGAAAACCGGTTCATCGACTATTACAGGGAATCCACTGAGATATCCCGCGGGATGCAGCTCATAGACCGTGAGCTCGGCGGAACGACGCCTCTCGACGTCATCATCGATGCACCGCGGGACCGGATGCCCGCTGAGATCGAAGGCAGTCCCGGCACTGACAATATCCTGGAGGAATTCGACGATATTTATGCCGAGGCGGACGCCGGCGAGGCAGGAATCACCGCGACCAGCTACTGGTTCAACAGCCGCCGCATTCCGACCGTTCTCGCCATGCACGATTACCTGGAGTCCCAGCCGGAGACCGGTAAGGTCATTTCCGTGGCGACGGCCGCGACCATGCTGCGACGGCTCGATCAGGACATCCTGGGGGACAACGTCGGCCTGTCGATCGTATACCGCAAGCTGCCGACCGATGTCCGGGAGGCGCTGTTCGACCCCTACCTCTCGCCCGACGGCAACCAGCTGCGCTTCAGCATCCGGGTATTCGAGTCCGATCCGACTCTCCGGCGCGGCCGGTTGCTGGAGCGGATCCAGCGGGACCTGGAGGAACGGTTCGGCGTGTCGAGCGAGCAGCTGCACATGAGCGGTATGCTGGTTCTGTACAACAACATGCTGGAGAGCCTGTTCCGGTCGCAGATCGCGACGATCGGTGCGGTCTTCCTTGCGATCCTTGCCATGTTCGTGGTCTTGTTCCGATCGCTCAGGCTGGCGTTGACCGGCATTGTCCCGAACGTCGCGTCGGCGACGCTCGTCCTCGGCATCATGGGCTGGTTGTCGATCCCCCTGGACCTGATGACGATCACGATTGCGGCAATCACGATAGGCATAGCGGTGGACGACACCATCCACTATATCCACCGATTCGACCGGGAGTTCTCGAAGGACGAGAATTACTGGGAGACGGTCAGGCGCTGTCACCGGACGATCGGGCGTGCAATGTACTACACCAGCATTACGATCATGCTCGGATTTTCGATACTCGCGTTGTCGCAGTTCGTCCCGACCGTGTATTTCGGGCTCCTGACGGGCTTCGCGATGCTGGTGGCACTGCTCGCCAATATGACGCTGCTGCCGCTGCTACTGGTGCTCTGGCACGCCGAGGCCGGCCGTCGTCAGGTCCGCAGGGTGAAGTCGTCTGCGTCGGCATGAAACGGGAACCGATCCCTGAACTTCAACAGAGCCTCATAGTCCAGCGTAGCCGTGGCATAACCGGTTGCATCGCCCAGGCCGACCAGGTCCTGGCCGAGATAATCGATGACGGCGCTGCCGCCGGAGTAGGGCAGGTCATTGCCGTCTTCGCCGACCCGGTTGACGGCGGCCACGTATGCCAGGTTCTCGATCGCACGGGCGCGAACGAGCGTTTCCCAGGCGAGGTGGCGCCGGTTCGGCCAGTTGGCGACGTAGAGCAGGAGATCGTAATTGCCCCGGTTCCTGCTCCAGACGGGAAATCGCAGGTCGTAACAGATCATCGGGCAGATACGCCAGCCCTGTAATGCGAATGTCGCCAGCCTGTCCCCTGCAACGTAATGTCTATCCTCGCCTGCCAGTCGGAACAAGTGGCGCTTGTCGTATGTGTGCAGGACGCCGTTCGGTTCGGCGCATACGAAGCGATTGAAGAACGAGCCATTTTCCCGAATGATTACGCTGCCGCATACGGCGGCTCCCGTACTGGCAGCCGTTTTGCGCAACCAGCCCACCGTCGCGCCGTCCATGGGTTCGGCGTGAGCTTCTGCATCCATCGTGAAACCGGTCGTGAACATCTCGGGAAGCACGACAAGATCCGTAGGATCTTCGATCCGGGCAATCAGCCGGCTGAACATGTCCCGATTTTCGTCCGCGTTGTGCCAGTGCAGTTCCGACTGCACGATTGTAACGTTCAAAGCTCGCATAATAGTGTGGCCGCCTGTTTCAATACGTCGTCGTCCTTCGCAAAGCAGAAGCGTAGCGTTCGTGTCGGAGGATGGCTAGCGCAGAAAACGGAAACGGGGATCGAGGCCACGCCGATTTCCCGGGTCAGCCTGCGAGCGAAACCGATATCATCCTCTGCACTGATTGCGGAATAATCGAGCACCTGGAAATAGGTGCCCGCGGCCGGTACGAATCGAAACCTCGACTCCCTCATCAGCGCGCAAAATTGATCTCTCTTCTGCTGGTAGAAATCGGCGAGTCCGTCCGGGTAAGCGGGATCCAGTTGCATGAAGTCGGCCAGCGCATGCTGAATCGGGGATACCACACAAAAGCAATTGAACTGGTGCACTTTGCGGAATTCGGTGCTCAGCGCTTCTGGCGCAACGCAATAGCCGACTTTCCATCCCGTCGCGTGATACGTCTTCCCGAATGACGAGATGACGAAAGCGCGCTGCCAGAGTTCGTCGTGGCGCAGTACGCTCAGGTGGCTGGCGCCGTCAAAGATGATGTGTTCGTAGACCTCGTCCGAAATGATCAGGATCCCGGTATCGCGCACAACCTCGGCGAGGGTGTCGAGATCACCTGGCCCCAGGACGGTGCCGGTCGGATTGTGCGGAAAATTCAGCATGACGACCCGGGTTCTGTCCGTGATCGCATCGCGCAGCCGCTGCCAATCGATATGCAGCTCGGGGCGCTCTGCGCTGCTCACCAGGGGCAGGTGCAGGGTCGCTCCACCGGCAAGCGTCACCGCGGGCTCGTACGAATCGTAGGCGGGGTCGAGTACTATGACTTCGTCGCCCGGACGGACGACGGCATGAATCGCGCAGAACAGGGCCTCGGTGGCGCCTGCCGTGACGGTTACCTCGGCGTCCGCATCGACGCCCCGGTCGTACAGGCGGCCTGCCTTGGCCGCTATGGCCTGTCGCAGGGCAGGCACGCCGGTCATCGGGGCGTACTGATTGGCACCCGAGTGTAGACGTTGAGTGACCAGGTCCAGCAAACGCGCATCCGGCTCGAAGCTCGGAAAGCCCTGCGACAGGTTGATGGCCCCGCAGTCCTGCGCGAGCTGCGACATGACCGTGAAAATCGTCGTTCCGACGTGCGGCAGCTTGCTGTCCATTCGAGGCCGGCCCGGTTGCACCTAGGCGAGAGACGGCGTCGTCCAGGCTGCCGGCAGCGGCCCCTGGTCCATGATGATCTCCCGGTGACCACTCCACGTGCTGACGATGGCCTCCGGCGTACCAATGCCGGCCGCGCGCGGGTCGCCGCAGGGCCCGAACCAGTGGTTTTGCGGCGCGCCGGTCGTTCGTGCACGCATCCCGCAATAGGTCGTTCCGTTGACGGTAGCGGCCAGGACACGCTGCTGGAATAGCACGTCCGCGCTTACCACCGCTGCGGTCAGGTGCTGGGACATTCTTTCCAGCACCCCGAGCACTCGTTCGAGATCATCGTCCCCGTACTCGACGACCACCTGGAAAGGCCCGAACAACTCGGTGGTGACGAGGCCGAAGTGTTTGCCGGCCAGCGCCTCCAGCGGCACCTGCACGGCCGTCGGCTGAAGCGCCCCGTAGCAGGCGGGTATCAAGTGCCCGTCGAGCTTCTGGCCGCCGAACAGCAGTTTCGCGCCCGGCAAGCGGCAGACGGCCTCGATGTGAGCCTTCATCCGGTCGTTGGTCCAGCTGAGAACGGGGCCGATCGACAGATCGTCGAGCCGTCTTCGCGCCGCCAGCTCGGCCAGTTTAGGCAGCAGCGCGGCACTCCAGTTGCGGTGCACGAGCAGGATGCTCTGTGCGGAGCACTTTTGGCCCGATGCGTTGTAGGCATCCTGGTCGGATTGCCATGCGACGTAGTCCAGCCATTCGGGATCGAAGTCCGGCCCGATAATCTTCCAGTCGAAGCCGGCATCCTCCAGTCGAACGCAGCCGTTGACGAGCCCGGCGATGCGCTCCGCGACGTTACTGGATCCGGTGAACTGGATCAGCCGGACATCATTGCGCGCGGCCTCCAGCAGGCGACCCATCGTGGAGCCGCGACAATGGATCAGGTCGAGGTCGGCAGGCGGCAGGCCGCTGTGAATCAACAGGCGCAGGAACTGTTCGAACACGACGCTGACCTTGGAATCGACCTTGACCAGCGGCCGGTTGCCCATGAACAGGGCACCGAGCACCTGCAGAGCCGGGATTTCCAGCGGAAAATTGAACGGCGCTACGACGACGACAGGGCCGTATGGCCAGCGATAGCCGCGCGACTCCTGGCCCGGGTGATCGCCGGGATTCGAAAACCCGCGCGCCAGGAACCGTACGCCGTCGCCAGCGAAGTTCTCGAGAAACACGCGTGTGACGGTCACCTCGCCCAGGCATTGCCCATCACTTTTCGGCATGACGCGCTGGATCAGCCGTGCGAAGAAAGCCTCGACATCGGGTGTCGCGAGCAGGGCCGCAGCGCGGGCGCATACCTGGCCCAGCAGGACATAGCGTTCCGGGCGATACAGCGGGTTGTGCACGCCGAATCTCGGGCACGAACGGAGACCGGCGATAAACGGAGCATGATCCTGCGTATCCGGCACGTCGATGAAATGGCCACCGGTCAGGGGATCCGGGAGATCGTCGCGCGCGTCACCGCCGTCCGCCCAGCGGCCGGCGACGAGATTCCGAACCTTCGCGGGTTTCTGCGAAGTCATGCCGTTGAACGGATCGACCGTAGCGAAAACCGGCTCCTGGGCCATGGCAACTCCTGGCGTGCGCTGTAATTCGGCGACAGCATAGCAACCCGCGCCAGCCGGAACCAACGCCGCCGCGCGTGCCGTGCCGTTTGTTTCTTTGGCCTCGCGCAGGGATAATCGCGCCCGGTCCGCGCCGGCGGCCCCGCGACGGTCAGCCGTGAACCCCGTCAGGCCCGGAAGGGAGCAGCGGCAGCGGTCATACCGGGTGCCGGGGATGTGCTGGCGCGGGCCACCTCGACCCTTTAACTACCGGATCCGGGGCCAGGACCCCTGCTTGTGCCGATTGCGGCATTCGCTAAACTGTCCAATTTGTCCCGGCAGCCCCGGCGACCGACGAAGCGGCAACCGACGCAATGAGCTACCTCGTCCTGGCGCGTAAATGGCGCCCTAAAACCTTTGCCGACACCGTCGGCCAGGAACATGTGCTGAAGGCGCTGACCAACGCTTTGGACAGCCAGCGGCTGCACCATGCCTACCTTTTCACCGGTACCCGCGGTGTCGGCAAGACGACCATAGCCCGGATCCTCGCCAAGGCGCTGAACTGCGACAGCGGACCGACGTCCGCGCCCTGCGGGGAGTGCAGCGCATGCCGCGAGATCGACGAGGGGCGTTTCGTGGACCTGATCGAGGTCGACGCGGCCTCCAAGACCAAGGTCGACGACACGCGTGAACTGCTGGACAACGTGCAGTTCGCACCGGCGCGAGGTCGCTTCAAGGTCTACCTGATCGACGAAGTGCACATGCTGACGAAACATTCGTTCAATGCACTGCTGAAAACGCTCGAAGAGCCGCCTCCACACGTCAAATTCCTGCTGGCAACGACCGATCCGCAGAAGCTCCCGATTACGGTCCTGTCCCGATGCCTGCAATTCAATCTCAAGCGGCTGACACCGGGCCTGATCCGCGAGCGCCTGGAGTTCATCTGTGGTGAGGAGGGCATCGAGGCCGATCGGGGCGCGCTTGCGCTGATCGCCCGGGCCGCTGACGGGAGCCTGCGCGACGCGTTAAGCCTGCTGGACCAGGCGATCGCCTATTGCGGAGGCGCCCTGGCCGAAGAAGCCGTTGCCGGCATGCTCGGGACGATCGACCGGCAGCACGTCTCACACTTGCTGGCGCTGCTGGCAGAGGGCGATGCGGCCGGGCTGATGGCCGCAGTCGGCGAAATCGACCAGCAGTATCCGGACTACGGCCAGCTGCTCGACGACCTGGCCCGTGCACTGCAGCGAACGGCTGTCTACCAGGTGGTCGGACCGGTCGACTCCGACGACGAAGGGGCCGAATCGCAGATAGCCGACCTGGCGACGAGGCTGTCGCCCGAGGACCTGCAACTTTTCTATCAGACCGCCATCATGGGCCGGCGGGACCTGAATCTCGCACCCGATCCGCGCAGCGGCGCCGAGATGACCTTGCTGCGCATGCTGGCATTTCGCCCCGAGACCCCGGACAGGCAGGGTTCGTCCGCAGGTAGTGCCGTGCGACGGCCGGCTGCGACGAGACCCGCGCCTCTGCAGGCCTCCTCGCCGCCGGAACCGCAGAAGCCAGCTGTGCAATCGAAGCCAGCTGTGCAATCGAAGCCAGCGGTGCAATCGAAGCCAGCGGCCTGGTCGGAGCCGGACTGGCCGGTACTGGTTGCCCGGCTGGATCTCAACGGTGCGAACAGGCTGCTTGCCGGGAACTGCGCGTATCTCGGTCGGAACGGCAACCTGATCCGACTCGGTCTCGACCAACGGTCGGAGTCGCTGCTGACGAAAAAGCGGCAGGATGCGCTCGCCGAGGCGCTCAGCGGTCATTACGGAGAATCTCTGCGGGTAGAAATCGAGATCGGCGTGGCAGAAGCGGAAACGCCCATGCAGGCGGTTGCCCGCCGCGAGGATGAGGCAATACAGGCGGCGCGCGCTTCGCTCGAATCGGATCCGAACGTGCGGAAGCTGCAGGATATCTTCGGGGCAACGCTGAAACCCGAGACCGTCAGGACGATAGACAAGTAGGTAAAACTGCCGAGGAGTAAGGCATGAAAGGTGGAATTGGTCAGCTGATGCGGCAGGCTCAGCAGATGCAGGCCGAAATGCAAAAGGCCCAGGAGGAAATGGGCCGTACGACGGTGACAGGCGAATCTGGAGCAGGCATGGTCAGGTTGACGATGACTTGCCGCCACGAGGTGCGATCGCTGGAGATCGACGATGCTCTGCTCCAGGACGACAAGGAAATGCTTGAAGACCTGGTCGTCGCCGCTTTCAACGACGCAGTGCGGCGGGTGGACGAAACAGTCAAGGAAAAGTTTTCCGGCATGGCGGCTGGACTCGGCCTCCCTGGCGGCCTGAAGCTGCCGTTCTGAACGTCACTCGCGCTCCGTGTCCTACTCTCCGCTACTCGTACGCTTGATCGATTCCCTGCGCTGCATGCCAGGGGTTGGCCGAAAATCGGCGCAGCGTATCGCGTTTCACCTGTTGGAAAGAGACCGAGGCGGCGCGTCGCAGCTCGCGCGAGCCCTGGCCGAAGCGGTCGAGGGCATCGGGCATTGCAAGCGATGCCGGATGTTCAGCGAAGCCGAACTGTGTGCCATCTGCGCCGCGAGCGGTCGTGACGATTCCCTGCTTTGCGTCGTCGAATCGCCCGCGGACGTGATGGCTATCGAGGACGCGACCGGTTTCAGGGGGCTTTATTTCGTCCTGATGGGCCACCTGTCACCCCTGGATGGCATCGGTCCGGACGAGCTGGGGATGAACCTGCTCGAAGACCGATTGAAGTCGGGGGCTGTCCGAGAGCTTATCATTGCAACAAATCCGACGGTCGAAGGCGATGCAACGGCGCACTTGCTCGCGGAAATCGCGACGCGGGCCGGCATACAGGCGAGCCGAATTGCGCACGGCGTGCCGCTGGGCGGTGAGCTCGAGTACGTCGACGGAGGGACGCTGTCGCACGCATTCTTCGGGCGACGCGTGATTGATTGAACCAACACAATCGGGGAGCCAGTCGCATGAGCCAAACAGATTGCCTGTTCTGCAGGATCGTAGCGGGGGATATTCCGGCGGATATTATCTATGAATCGGACAGGGTGGTCGCTTTTCGCGATATTAATCCGCAGGCGCCAACGCATGTGCTGATCATTCCCCGTGCGCACGTCAGCACGATCAACGATATGACCGAGGATCATTCGCCAGACTTCGCCGCATTGTTCCTTGCGGCCAGGCTAATCGCGCAGTCCGAAGGAATTGCTGACGACGGCTATCGAGTCGTAATGAACTGCAACGCCGGAGCGGGCCAGTCCGTTTTTCATGTGCACCTGCACCTGCTGGGCGGACGCCGTATGACCTGGCCTCCGGGCTGAGCGTCAGTAGCGATTTTTGCCCAGCTTTTCCGTCAGGTGCAGTAACCGTTTGTAACTTTCGTAGCGCCTGGCGCTGATTAAGCCGGATTCCACAGCACCCTTGACCGCGCAGCCGGGTTCCCGCAGGTGCCGGCAATTGGCGAACCGGCAGCGCAGTCCTGCATTGGCAATCTCCCGGAAGCCGGCCGCGACCTGGTCAGGAGACTCGAGCGCGGGAGCGTAATCCCGAACGCCGGGCGAGTCGATCACCGTGCCGCCGCCGGGCAGATCCAGCATCACCGAGTTGACCGTCGTGTGCCGGCCTTCGCCGCTCGACGGCGACACTACGGCCGTGCGCAGTACGCCTTCGTCGACGAGCCGGTTGATCAGGGTCGACTTACCGACGCCTGACTGCCCGACGACAATGCCCACCTCGTCCTTCAGCACATCGCAAAGTTCGTCCAGGCCACTACCGGTCTTTGCGCTGGTGCATAGCACCGTGTAGCCACTCCTCGCGTAGTCGTCGAGTACCGCGGTGGCTCCTGGTTGAGTCGGTTCCAGGTCCGCCTTGTTGAAGACGATGACGGCACGGACTCCCATGATGGCGGCCGCGGCAAGGTATCGATCGACGACGAACCAGTCCGGGCGCGGCGGGTCCGCCACGGTGACGACCAGCAAGCTCACGTTTGCCGCGAGCACCTCCCGGTTGCCGCGCGAGTCCGGCCGGGTTAATTCGGCCCGTCGGGGGTGGATGTCGGTAATCAGCCAGTCCGACTCGTTCTCGATCGGTTCGGCGACAACCCGGTCCCCGCATACGGGCTGCAGGCGCTTGCCCTTGATCCGGGCCGATACCTCGCGGCCATCGTCGAGCCGCAGATTCATTCGGCGGCTGAACGTGGCGATTACCTGTGCGTCCTGGCCGGATTTCGGCGACATCGTGGTGCGACCCTTTGACCATGCGGCATAGGCTGTCGAGTATGCCGGTCCCAAAGGGTCCGTGCATCCCCGCCGGCTGTTAAACTAGCGGCACCCGGTCCTGCGGCGGCCGAAAAGTAACGGGGTTTATTCCACCGTGCAGAGCTCAACAAACCTGATCTGGATCGATCTCGAGATGACCGGTCTGGATACTCAGAACGATCACATAATCGAAATCGCAACGCTGATCACCAACGATCGGCTGGAAGAACTTGCCGAAGGTCCCGTGCTGGCGATAAGGCAGAGCAGGGCAGTCATGGGATCGATGGACGACTGGAATACCCGCCAGCATGCGGCTTCGGGGCTCACAGAGAGAGTCCTGGCCAGTTCGACAACGCTGGTGGAGGCGGAGCGCGCGACGCTCGAATTCCTGATGCAATACGTACCCGAACGTGCATCCCCGATGTGCGGCAACAGCGTATGCCAGGATCGACGTTTCCTCGCCCGCCTGATGCCGCGGCTGGAGTCATTCTTTCATTATCGGAACCTGGACGTCAGTACCGTCAAGATTCTGGCCCAACGTTGGGCGCCACAAGTTGCAGCAGGTTTCCAGAAGGAGTCCAGGCACCGTGCGCTCGATGACATACGCGATTCCGTCGCCGAGCTCGCCTATTACAGGCAGAACCTATTCGTGCCGGCAACGGCTGCGAACTGCCCGTGAGCGACAAACCGTTTGCACCGGCTGCCAACAGGAACCGGGAGCCGATACTTGAGGTGCTGCGGTCGGAGTTTGCCGATCGTCACAGGGTTCTCGAGATCGGCTCCGGCACCGGGCAGCACGCCGTCTGGTTTGCGCATCACCTGCGACATTTGGCCTGGCAGACGAGCGACCTGCAGGACCGGCTCGCGGGAATCAGCGCCTGGGTGAGCTCCGCCGCACTCGCCAACCTGGCACAGCCCGTCGAACTCGACGTGATGAGTACGACGGACTTGCCCGGAAATTACGACGCTGTGTTTTCCGCGAACACGGCACACATAATGGATATCGATGCCGTGCGGGAGATGTTCCGCCTCGTGGGCCGCAGTCTTCCGGAGGGCGGGAAGTTCTTGCTCTACGGTCCGTTCAACATGCAGGGCCGGTTCACGAGCGAGAGCAATCAGGCATTCGACGCTTCGCTGCGGGCCCAGGACCCGTCAATGGGCATACGGGATATCGAGGTCCTTGACCGGTTTGGCAGCGAGGCAGGGCTCGCCCGGTCCGACTTGTACGCGATGCCGGCGAACAATTTTGTTGCCGTCTGGATCCGTGCAGGGCGTTCCGGTTTCCAGGGCGACGCGGCAGCCGATGCTGCGTCATGACTGTCGCTGATTGCCGACTGGTGCGAGGAAGTGGCTTCGCATATAGTGGCCGAATTCAGGTTTGGGCACTTGAACATGAATGAGCGATTGATTGGGTCAGCGCTGGCTGCGCTGTTGTGCTCGCTGCTTTTCGGGTCGCCGGTGTTGGCCGAAACGGCATGGGTCAGCGACCAATTCGAGATCACGCTGAGGTCCGGCCCCAGCACGTCGAATGCCATACAGCTGATGATCAACTCCGGCACGGCGCTGGAAGTCCTGGAGCGCGATCCGGAAACCGGCTACAGCAAGGTGCGGACGCAGGGTGGCACCGAGGGCTGGGTTCTCACCCGTTACCTGATGAACGAGCCCAGCGCGCGCGAGCAGCTGGAGTCTCTCAGTGCGCAGGTCAGCAGTGCGACCGAGCGCGGCACGTCGCTCGGTTCGCAGCTGAACGCGATTCGAAGCGAATACCAGGAGGCGACCAACAGGATTCGCTCGCTGGAGCGCGAGAAGGAACAGCTCCAGGCCGACCTGGACGAAATCAAGCGTACCGCCGCCAACGTGCTGGGGATCGACAGCCAGAACAAGTCACTGCAGCGGCAGCTGACCGACACCGAGATCCAGGTCAGTATCCTCGAAGAGGAAAACCGGCAACTAAAGGCCCAGTCCAACAGGACCTGGTTCCTGACAGGCGCCGGCGTTCTGTTCGGGGGCGTACTCCTCGGGCTGATACTGCCCCGCATGCGCTGGCAGCGACGGTCGCGTTACGACAGCTTCTGAGAACCGCTGCGGCACCCGGTCCGGCCCCGGCTGCCGCGGATGCTCAGACCTCCTGACCGGCCAGGAACAACCAGGTTTCGACGACCGTATCCGGGTTCAGGGACATACTCTCGATGCCCTCTGAGACCAGCCAGCGGGCCAGGTCCGGATGGTCGGAGGGTCCCTGGCCGCAGATACCGACGTACTTGCCGTGCCTGCGGCAGGCCTGGATCGTCATGGACAGCATGGCTTTGACGGCGTCGTCCCGCTCGTCGAACAGGTCGGCAATCAGCGCGGAATCGCGGTCCAGGCCGAGAACCAGCTGTGTCATGTCGTTCGATCCTATCGACATGCCGTCGAAATGTTCCAGGAACTGGTCGGCCAGGATCGCGTTCGACGGCAGTTCGGACATCATCACGACCTTGAGACCGTGCTGGCCGCGCCGCAGTCCGTTTTCAGCCAGCAGGTCGACCACGGCCTTGCCCTGCGCCACGGTCCGGACGAAGGGGATCATTATCTGGACGTTGGTCAGTCCCATCTCGTCGCGTACCTTGCGCAACGCGCGGCACTCCAGTTCGAAGCACGGCTGGAAACTTTCCGATACGTATCGAGCCGCGCCACGGAAACCCAGCATCGGGTTCTCTTCTTTCGGCTCGTAAGCGTCGCCGCCGATGAGGTTCGCATATTCATTCGACTTGAAATCGGACAGGCGGACGATCACCGGTTCCGGCGCGAAAGCGGCAGCGATGGTGGCTACCCCTTCGGCGAGTTTGTCGACAAAAAAGGTGATCGGATCCGGATAGCCGGCCATCTGCTCATTGATTGCCTCGCGAGTGTCATCATCGAGCTTGTCATAGTCGAGCAGGGCATTCGGATGAACGCCGATCATGCGATTGATGATGAACTCCAGACGTGCGAGTCCAACACCGCAATTCGGGATGGCGGCGAAGGCGAACGCTCGGTCGGGGTTGCCGACATTCATCATGATCTTGACCGGAATCTGAGGCAATGAGTCCAGCTCGATCTCGCGCTCGTCGTAACGCAGCCGGCCCTCGTAGATATAACCCTCGTCGCCCTCCGCACAGCTGACGGTGACCTCGGTTCCGTCCAGGATGACTTCAGTCGCGTTGCCACAACCGACAACAGCCGGGATGCCCAGCTCGCGCGCAATGATTGCCGCATGGCAGGTGCGCCCGCCACGGTTGGTGACGATGGCTGACGCCTTTTTCATGACGGGTTCCCAGTCGGGGTCGGTCATGTCGGAAACGAGCACGTCTCCCTCCTGGATCCGTGTCATCTCGCTCACGCTGGTGATGACCTTGGCGACCCCGGCGCCGATCTTCTGACCGATGCTGCGTCCCTTTGCTATTACGCTGGAGTGCTCTTTAAGCGTGAATTTCTCTATGGTGCGACCGCTGCGGCTCTGAACGGTCTCGGGCCGGGCCTGCAACAGGTAGAGTTTGCCATCCGTGCCATCCTTGCCCCACTCGATATCCATCGGCCGCTGGTAGTGGTTCTCTATTGTTACTGCCATGCGGGCGAGGCCGACTATCTCGGAGTCCGAAAGGGAAAAGCGCATGCTCTCTGCTTCGTCGACTTCCACCGTCTGGACTGTTTTGCCTGGCGTAGGGTCGTCGCTGAACGTCATCTTGACGGCCTTGCTGCCCATGTTCTTGCGCAGTATCGGGTGCAGGCCCTGCGCCAGCGCCGGCTTGTAGACGTAGAACTCGTCCGGGTTGACAGCGCCCTGCACGACAGTCTCGCCGAGACCATAGGATGACGTGATGAAGACGGCGTCGCGGAAACCGCTTTCGGTGTCGAGTGTGAACATGACGCCGGACGAACCGAGGTCGCTCCGAACCATGTACTGCACGCCGACGGACAGTGCGACGAGCGAGTGGTCGAAGCCCTGGTGTACCCTGTACGCAATGGCCCGGTCCGTGAACAAGGACGCGAATACCTTGTGCAGCGCGACAACCAGGTTGTCCAGGCCGCGGACATTCAGGAACGTCTCCTGCTGCCCGGCGAAGGAAGCGTCCGGGAGGTCCTCTGCGGTCGCCGAAGACCGAACGGCGACCGAGATATCCCGCCCGCCGGACATTGCCTGCCAGGCGGACTCGAGTTCCCTGGTCAGCCGATCCGGGAGCGGGGTATCGAGGACCCAGGAGCGAATCGTTTTTCCCGCCTGGGACAGGGCCGAAATATTGTCGACGTCCAGCGAGTCCAGGATTCCTCGTATTTTTTCGTCGAGCCCGTCGTGCCTGAGGAAATCCCGATAAGCGGCGGCCGTCGTGGCGAAGCCGCCCGGCACGGTCACTCCAAGTTCGCTGAGATTGCTGATCATCTCTCCCAGCGAGGCATTCTTGCCTCCCACGGTCTCGACGTCCTTCATGCCAAGCTCGTTTAGCCCGATAATGTACGGCTCCAAGGTCAGCTCCCTTGTGTTAGGTCGTAGGAAGTGGACAATCGAGGCATGTTTCCGACAATGGTGATCGCACAAGCAGGAGCGGTCGCACATGAAGGTATTCGATGAGCGAACGAACCGTATTCTTTCTTTCTGATCAAACCGGTGTCACTGCGGAAACACTGGGGCACAGTCTGCTTACCCAGTTCGACGGCCAGAAGTTTCGCCAAGTGACTTTGCCATTTATAGATACCGAAGACAAGGCGCGGGATGCGGTTCGAAAGATCGACAAATCCGCCGAGCGAGACGCACTCCGGCCCATCATTTTCTCGACGCTGGTCCAGGACGAATTGAGGTCCATCGTCAAGGATGCGAACGGTTTGCATCTCGATATATTCGATGTTTTCCTGGAGCCTCTCGAGGCCGAGCTCCAGCTCAAGTCGACGCACACGGCCGGTCGTGCGCACGGGATGAGTAACATCGAAACCTACATGAAGCGTATCGAGGCAACCAATTTTGCCCTTGCGAACGATGACGGGGGCATTACCCAGAATTACGAGGTTGCCGACGTAATCCTGGTCGGGGTTTCACGATCGGGCAAAACACCAACCTGTCTTTACCTGGCGCTGCAATACGGCGTCTATGCCGCGAACTTTCCTTTAACCGACGAAGAGTTCGACAGCGGAGCCCTGCCTGAGCTGTTGTTGAAACAGAGAGACAAATTGTTCGGTCTGACGATATCGCCGACGCGCCTTCGGCAGATCAGGAAAGAGCGCCGTCCGCTTGGACAGTACTCGTCCGCGCAGCAGGTTCGCTACGAGATTCGCGAAGCGGAGAAGTTGTTCAGGCGCTATGACATACCGTTCGTCGATACGACCGAGTTCTCGATCGAAGAGATCGCCAGCAGGATACTGGACAGCAAGGGAGTCGAGCGACGCGTTCGGCCCTGAATCGGAGAAGTCTAGCCGTCTTTCTGGCGCAGTGGTACCCGTTTCGGTCACGGAATCACAACGTCCGGCTATGCTATAGTCGATCCATGTTATTTGATCACGAACTGGTTCCGCAGACGATAGCCAGGCCGGGAAGTTTCACCGGCCTCATGTCCGTCTATGAGAGCAATTTCCTGCGCTTGATGCAGGTCGTGCCGGAACTCGAGCGGCTCGACGGCTATTACCAGTCCAAGACCGCGGCAGACTGTACGCTGCACCTCGAAGTACTCGATCGCTCGAGATATACGATAACCGTGTCTCTCTCGTACTTCTTCTATGAGGACGGGCGGCGCATCGCGGATCCGGATATGCGAATCCGCGTATACCTGGACGGGCAATTGGCAGAGGCCATGAGCTTCAACGGCGACCACCGGCACGCAGAGCTGCGGCGCCTTTGGCGCGAGCATCGACGCGAGCTGGGCGCTCGATGGCGGCGCAATGTCGTGCTCAACAAATGGCTCGACTACTTGCGTGACCAGGGTCACTTGATCCTCGAGCGCTGACGTCCCGCCTTGGGACGATTTTGTAAAACTGTCGACTGAATCAAGGTCTTGCGGGCGCCGCGCAGGGATTATCTCCGGAGAGGCGTCGGGCAGCCGGCGCGCATTATGTCAAGGAGCCCGAGTTGTCGAGTTTGCCTGCCATGTTTCGCAGTTCGCCGGAGCAACCCGCCGAGAACGAGAAACTGCTGCAGTTGTACTGGAATCGAAACGAGCTCAAGAAGGAGTTCGCTCGCCTCCAGAAGGAACAGCTTCGGCTCAAGGACAAGATCAAGCAGCAACATGGCAGTGCGGCCAGGCTGCAACAAAAGCTCGATTATCTCGAGGAATTGTTACTGGACCCGGAGTCAGCGCGCAACGTGCTCGTGCATTATCAGCTGCGTGGAATCGCGCTGCGATGCACGCAGAAACTCGAAAAATTTTCGGAACAGCTGAAACAGCAGAGGGAGCAGAAACTTCAAAGCAAGGCGATCGCGGAGTGGACCAGCCGGCAGTCCGAGGATGCCGCCGTTATCGAAGAACGCCTGTATGAGAACCGGCGAGTCATTGCAGGACTCGAGGCGCAGCTTGATGCCGCCCGCCAGATCCTGGAGTCGACTACCGGGATTTTCCGCTTCCTGCAGCGACGGCGCCTGCGTGCGACGATAGAGAGCTTCTGGGCACAGATTCAAGATAGCGAAGGGGCAGGGCAGTCGCTCCAGGCCGAGCTCGATGCGATCCTGGCGCAGACTCCGCCGGATGCGGCAGGCCTCGATATTTCCGCCAAGCGCTCGATCAATTTCATGATCCTGGCATTCGTGCAGCAGCTGGTTATCCAATTCGGAGACGACCAGCTGGTCGGCCTGGTCAAGGAAGCCGGGGACAAGAGCGTCGGGGCCGTAAATTACGGCAGCAAGTACGAGTGTGATCAGTTGATGCGCCGAATTCGCACGAGTTCGGCGACCATCGAGAAGGCCACCGAATTCGCGGACTTGTTGCAGAAACGGGCCCGATTGATCGGCGAAAATGCGATGTTCGACAGCAACGAGACGGCCGTGCCCATTCCGGGATCGGTTTCCACACTGTTCCGAATCGACGCAAACGGCGCCGTCAAAACGGCCGACGCCAACCTGCTCGGGGCCAACTACTGGGGTGTTTCAGAGGTGCTGAGCCGCTAGCAGGCCTCGGCCAAACGACACCGGTCAAGCTGCTCAGATATCCGTTCGATACATCTGACGCTGGAAGCGTGGCGTCGGCAATTGCCGCTCCGCGTTCGACTCGGTGGTCTCAGTCAAGCTGTCGGCGACCGGGGGATGTTTCGCCTCGGCACTGATCGATTCCGGATTGTCGGACCGATCGGCTCCCGATCCGCTGTCGACAGCGACGGCGTCGAACACGTCTTTGACGATCAAGTCCAGCCTGGGTGCAAGGTAGAGCAGCGGGGACTGGGCCTCGGCATCGCGTCCTGACGCGTCGAAAGGAGCCGACATAGCCTCGGTGTCGCTCCCAACCGCGAGATCAACGATTTCCGTCGCGAGGGTGCCAGCCGCTACTTCAAGGCTCTGCAGGTCGCGCGCCATGCGGCCGCAGTCCGGTACGGCGTCGGTGGCGGCAAAACCGGTAACGTGGACTGCCATCGCCAGTAAGGCGAGCGCGCCTTTGACGGCGGATCGTGACTCTTGCGGTCTTAGAAGCGTTTCAAGTGCCGGCCTGGTTGCCATTACGACCTCCGACAGGACCCCCGTGCCCAACGGGTGTTGTAGGCGAGTATAACACCCGTTGGTCGGGGAGCAAGCCCGGAGCAAAAAAGGCTCAGGGCTGGACCTGTGCCGTCTGGGCCGGGGCGGTGCTGACCTGCCGCAGTTCGGCGAGATCGGTAGCTATCGCAGCGGCCTGGTCCAGGTGCACATCCGGCGTATCGTCTTCTTCGAGCGCGTCGAGCGATTCGACCGGGGGCAGCTGCAGAGCCGTCCGGCGGGCATTCTCGCGCTGCAGCCGCCGTTCGAGCTCTGTTTCCCGTTCGGCGCGTCGTGCATCGATATTCAGGGAAACGGTCGAACGCGCCCGAGCCTGAGCGACGTCCTCGATGCCTTCGAGCAGGTAACGGAAGTCCGGGTCGTCCTTGCTCCGGCTCAGGTAATTGGCCGTTAGCGACGTGATCGTCTGGTCGAGCGGCTGGCCGGCCTTGAACTTGGTCGTTCGGATCGTATCCCATGGCAGGGCCGTTTCTCGCACGCTCTCGCCGACCTCGCTGGCGTCGATATGCGATGGGAGTTCGATGTCCGGACTGACGCCGCGGTGCTGCGTGCTTTCCCCGGTGACGCGATAGTACTTGCCTATCGTCAGGGTCAACTGTCCGAGGCCCTCGTCTTCGGCGCGTCGGACATACTGGTCGAGGGAATAAAGATTCTGGACCGTGCCCTTGCCGAAGGTCTGCTGCCCGACGATTACGCCTCTTGCATAGTCCTGGATGGCCGCGGCGAAAATCTCGGAGGCTGACGCGCTGTAGCGATTTACCAGCACGGCCAACGGTCCGTCATAGGCTACCCGGGGGACCGGGTCGGGATCGTCGAGCCGGCTGATCCGGCCATTCGCGTTGCGCAGCTGCACAACGGGGCCGTTATCGATGAACAGGCCGGACAGCGCGGTCGCTTCTGTCAGGTGACCGCCGCCGTTATTGCGCAGGTCGATCACCAGGCCGTCGATGCCCTGTTCCAGCAGTTCGTCGATCAGGCGTTTAACGTCCTTGGTCGTGCTCGTGTAGTCCTTGTCGCCATTGCTGAGGGCCCGGTAATCGCGATAGAAGCTCGGGACGTCGATGACGCCAATTGACCATTCCCGGCCGTCGCGGGGAACGGTAATAACCTTGCTCTTCGCGGCCTGCTCCTCGAGCTTGACCTGGTTTCGTGTCAGGCTCAGCGTCTTTTCGGCCGTGCCGGGCAGCGCGCCGTCGGGAAGGACCTGCAGTCGGACCACGGTATCGGCGGGTCCGCGTATTAACTGCACGACATCGTCGAGGCGCCAGCCGATCACGTCGACCATTTCGCCATCTTCGCCCTGGGCGACACCGGTAATACGGTCCTTCGGCTTGAGCTTGCCATCGATTGCCGCTGGTCCGCCCGGAATGATGTTCACCACGATGACGTAGTCCTCATCGGTCTGCAACGACGCGCCGATGCCGAAATACGACAAGCTCATCTGGATCCGGTACTCCTCCGAATTCCTGGGGGAGAGATAGCTCGAGTGGGGGTCCAGTGTGTGGGCGAACGCATTCATGAATGTTTCGAACACGTCGTCATTCTTGATCTGGTCCAGCCGCTTTATGAAACGCTGGTATCTCTTACTCAGTACGTCCTGCGCCCCGGGCCAATCCTTGTCGGCCAGGACCAGGGTCAGCGCGTCGTTCTTGACCCGCTTACGCCAGATCTCGTCCAGGTCTGCCGTGGTCTCCGCCCAGGCTTGCTCCGCTCGCTCGAACTCGTATTCCTCGTCGACCGTGAAGTCCGGCTCAGTGTCCAGCAGACGCGTCGCGTAATCCATGCGCTCCCGGGCCCGGGTCCGATAGACTTCGAACATTTCGAAAACGGGTGTCAGGGATGCGTCGCCGACCATATCGTCCAGCTGGAAGCGATACTTGTCGAATGCGTCGATGTCGCTCCTGAGGAAGTACATCCTGTTCCCGTCGAGCGCCTCGATATACCCGTCGAGCACCGCGCTTGAAAGCTCGTCGTCGACCGACGCGTGGCTGTAATGGGATCGTTGCACGAACTCCTTGACGAGTTGCCCGATCCGCTCATGGCGGGCTTCCGGTGCAAGAGCGGCGTCGTCGAGAGTCGACGGCGTTGCCGCGAGCCCGGAGTATGCGACCAGCCCGAAAACGACAGCGGCAGCCGTTGCGCGGTAGCCATTCACTAGTTTGCTCAAGCAGTCTCTCCGTCCAGATGCCCACGGTTTTGCATTTTTCCCAAGTGGGCTAGGCTAGTAGGCAACCGACCGCCGATCAAGGGCGGAATCGGCAATTTGGCCATATGGCAGCCCCCGAACAACGGTACGCCGGGGGCTCGGGAGCCGAACCTATGCGTCCTCTGACGGTCATCACGGGCATCGTGCTGGGATCCTGCCTGTCGATCAGCGCGGGGCTGGCGGCAGTGCTCGTCATCTTCCTGGTACTCGGAGACGAATATCCCCGGCTCCAGTACGAATTCCGGCCGCTGACGCAGAGCCTCGCGATCTTCACAGCTATGACCGTTATTTCGGCTCTGAGTTTCTACTGGCTGGTCGTGGAGCACAGGTGGCGGTTTGCCGCCCAGGCCGTATTGTGGCTGGCCCTGCTGGGCACGGGTTACTATTTCTGGCCCTAGGGTACGGTCGGGGGTACGCCACGACCCCTTATGTACAAAGCGTTGCGCGTATTCAGAATAATTTCAGGCGCGGCTTGACCGTCTTCGAGTCGCGACCCTTGCGGCGGCGATGCATCTTCTCCTGCAAATCCGCTCGCCGCGCGGCGAGCCAGTCGTCCCGCGTGATATCCGTGGTCCGGGCCTTCAGGCCGGACCGGGACCCTGCCCGAAATGCGCAAAAATCCTTGTAGGCCTCGAGCTCATATTTGAGTTCACGGACGACCAGTTCGATCATGATCGCGTCGTCGAGAAACCCGAGGCCAGGAATGTGGTCCGGAATGAGGTCTTCGGGTTCCGCGAAATAGGCAAGGGCGTTGAGGACCCTGGCGGCGTCTTCCTCGGGCAGGCGCCACTCGTGATCGGAAAGCATATCGATCATTGTCTTCAACGCGTCGAAACGCGTCCGAATAAATTCGGGAATCCTGCGTGTCGCGGCTTCGTCAAGAAGGCCCTGGGCTGCGGCGACTATATCCTCGGGGCGAGCGGCAGCCGAAGCCTGCCGGGCCTCCCGCATTATCAGCTGGAAATGACGGAGGTCGTCGTCCGAAAGATCGAATACGACACGAAGGTTCATGCACGAGGTTCCTGGGTTTCGGTGCCGCGGAGCGTAACGGGCGACAGGCGGCGCGTCAAAGGATGCGCCGGTCGGCGCCGCAACCGCTGAAAACGTGGCCGGGCTATTTTGGCCGACGGCTCCAGTTCCTGGAGCGGTCGAACTGGCCCGTATTGTATGGATCGAAACCCTTGCCGGAGTCCTCTTCGAGGCTGTCCTCGTCGATGATCGTCAATTTTTCGTGAGTGCCCGTGTCTTCCCGGATGTAGCGGTTCCGCATGAGAACGTTCTTGCCGGGACCGCCGTCTTCAATGCGGCCTTCGAGTTCCGGGCGAAAACTGACGCCGCCAGGCGACCCGGCCGGCGGTTTCGGTGCTTCCTGGGCCTTGGGCGGACGTGGGCGTGCGTGGGCGCCCGTGGCCCGGAGACGAGCTTCGGGTTTCGGCTTGCCTTCCCCGCGGAAGAATTTGAGTCCCAGCCATTTCATAAAGCGTTGCATAGTCCTGAATTTATCCGCTGTCAGCTTCGTTTGGTCGTGGCGCCTCACTCGGCACGCCGCATTACATATTTTGTACGGATTGCGAAATAATTGCCGGGGAAATCACGAAATCTGTGAGTCGGGTCACATACCCGGGCATGCGTTGTTGCGCAGCCGGACGTCAGCGTGTTCGAGGCGCAGCCGGACGGTCGACCGCAAAGAAAAACCGGAAGGAAAATCGCAGGATCTGGCAGATAAGGTACGGGGACAGGACCAGGAACCAAACGACACCGTCCCCGGACCGGATGGCGGCATGAATCTGGCCGTAAAAGTCCTGAAAACCTGCGCCCCCATAGTCGCCGAACACGAGCTGCCCGACAAAGAAGACGGCCATCGGCAGGAAAAGCATGCCGAGAAGGAGAAATCCGAGAAAAAGCGCCAGTTCTCGAAGCGCCTTGCCTTTCAGAGTCGTGTCAACCACCGTCGATGCTACGCCAGCGAGCCGCCCGTGGGCCCTCATCCTTCAATATCCAGGGCCAGGGGTCAAGGAGCGCATTCCCGCTGCAGGCAGGACGCGGATTTCAGGCGCTGAACCCGATCAGGAAGGCGGATCGACCGGCCGATTCCGGCGACGCTTGCGCAAGACCGATATGGCGAGGTGCAGGCAGGCTGCAGAGAAAAGTACGTAGTGCGGCAGTACCCAGAACCACTCGTTGATGTACAGGGTTGCAAAGAATGCGCCAAAACCGGCGGTCAGGTAGAAATACGGCAGGCAATCGTAAAGCAGCCGCGGTAGCCAGATCTTGCGCGTGAGGATGCTACGTGGTTTCCGGTCAGTTATGCTGATCGTCTGGGTGGCGAGAAGGTCCGCTTCCGTTCTGGACGACATCTTGGTCACTGGCTGCCTGGTTGCCGCGTAAATATAAGCCTAACTGATCAAGCGGCGCCTTACCGTGATCACACTCACAGTACGCAAATCGAACCCGATCCTGCGGACTCCTAGCGCTTGTGACGTTCCTCGAACAGGAACTCGGCAGCACCAATCCGGACCTTGTCGCCATTCCGCAGGGCTTGTTCGGATATCCGGAAACCGTTGACATAAACGCCGTTCTTGCTACCCCAGTCGACGATTCGGGTTCCACGCTCATCCGTCAGGATGACCGCATGGCGCCGACTGATGAACTGGGCGCCTAGCTGGATGTCGTTCTGAGCCGTGCGGCCCACAGTCAGCCGGTTCTTGAATAACGGAAAACGCAGTTCCTGCCCATCGACGTTGCCGATTAGCAGGCGCGTCGTTCGATCACGCTCGCCCGGCGTTCGATCGCTTTCCGCGGATGCGATCTGATCGTCCATTTCCCCGATTGCGATTTCGAGTTCACCCAGGGATTGACTCGTCCTGCTGCGACCCGACAATTCTGCAAGCAGGGCCGAAATAGCACCGTCCTTGTTTGCGATCTTGCGGTCGCGATCCTCCAGTTCCTGCTCGAGCGACCGAACTCGGCGCTCCAGTTTCTTCATCCTGTCGCCATGACTCTCCTCGACGGCGGACAGTTGCTCCTCGAGGGCCTGCCGATAGGTCTTATTGTCTATCAGGTCGGAAGTCAGTTGCTCATTGATGCTCTGATGTCCGACGATTGTGTCCTGTGCCGAACTCAGTTCGAAGCGCAATTGCCGTACTTCCCTTTCGAATTCACTCTTCTGGGCAAGGTTCGACTGATGCAGCAATTCCAGCTCCCGATTCACCGCCTCCAGCCTCTCCTCGAGACCGAGCGCCCGGACGCGTTCCTTGTCACAGGCTGACTGCAGCGCTTCATTGCGTGACCGGAACGGCTGCAACTGATCGCGTTGTTCGTCTACCATCCTGCGCAGCTCGTCGGCGTGCTGCTCTGCCTGCCGAATGCGTTGCGAGAGCACTGCGACGTCCTGACGCGCCGTCGCAAGCTGGCCTGCCTGCTCGGCAATCTTCAGATCCCTGGCACGTACTTCGCCTTGTTCATAGTTGGCGAGTTCGGATGCCAGCTCCCGTCTTGCGCGGACCGCTTCCCGCAGTTCCTGGCGCAGTGACTTCAGTTCCGTCCGGAGTTCATCACGCATAGCGGCCGTGCTTGCGAGTTCCCCCCCCAACGATTCTCTCTCGCGTAGCGCGTCCTCTAGCTGCGCTCGAGTCGAGGTGAGCTCGGACTCACGTGCCGCGAGATCCGCTTCGAGTTTGTCCCAGGCCCCGCGCCGTCCGTCGATATATGATTTGAGATCCTGCAGCTCGACCTGGAGCGACTCCACCTGGTTGGCTTGCTGTGGCGCCTCCGTTGGGGTGGCTGGTAGAGCCGTGTCGATAATGGTATCGCTGAGTACCGGGACATCGTCTTCGAGCGACGCCGAATTTTCCTGATCGGTATCTGTCGACGTCGCCCGGCTTGGCGCCTGCGCGATTTGTGCTTCCAGAGCTTGCAGATCGTGGCGGCTCCTGCGCAGGTCGCGGTCGCGCGCCGCCAGGCTCTTGTGGGCTTCTTTTAGGTCTCTCTGCAGAATGGTGCCCAGTTCTGCGCGGGCGGCAATCTCCTTTTCGGCACCTGTGAGACGTGACTGCAGTTGCTCATTATCGAACAGCAATTGCTCGACCCTTTCTCGCTCACGCTTCAGTCGCGCACGCAGTGCCGCTTCGTCTTCGTTCGCAGTTTCTTCATCCGCGAACGGGAATGTATTGGCGTCGAGCTCGCATTCGGACTCGCGCAGCAACATGCTGTCCGTGAGGGCTTCAAGCTCGGATGTCGGCGCGTCGTCAGGGCGGGCCGAAATATTCTTGCTCTTGTTGTCGCCGGCCATGCGGCTGATTCTAACACGAAGACAATCCAGGCAGCCGATGTCGCTTCAGCGCGGACGGCTTGCCGGATTACGTAAAGTGAGACGCGATAGCAATCCTCATCAGTCGGCGGCAACGGCTCTGCCTTGCGCCCAGAGACGAAGCGCTTCCATGTCCTCTCGCATGAGAACCGACAGGGGCTTGGTCTGCCGGATCTCCTGGGCCAGGTAGCGCGTGCCCAATGCGTCGCCGGCAGCCCGGGCGCTGTAAAGCGCCGCAACCACGATTTGTTCGATTTCCGCGCCGGAGAATCCGGCCGTGATCTTCGCGAGTCCAGCCGTGTCGATACTGGCAAGGTCCTGGCCACGCTGGGTAAGGTGTATTTCGAAAATCGACTTGCGTACCGCAGCAGACGGCAGGTCGACGAAGAACACTTCGTCGAATCGGCCTTTGCGTACGAGTTCCGGCGGCAACGCCTTGATGTCGTTCGCGGTTGCAACGACGAAGACCTTGCGCGACTTCTCTGCCAGCCAGGTCAGAAAAGACCCGAGGACTCGCTGCGTCGTTCCGGTCTCGCCGCCACGCCCTGCCAGGCCCTTTTCGATTTCATCGATCCATAGGACGCAGGGAGCCATTGTGTCGGCGGTTCGAAGTGACGTCCTGAGGTTGCGTTCCGTTTCACCGTGGTACTTGTTATACAGCGCCGCGAAATCCAGTCGCAGCAGCGGAACCCCGAACACGCCGGCTGTAGCCTTCGCCGCCAGGCTCTTGCCGCAACCCTGCACGCCGAGGAGCAGGATACCCTTCGGGGCGTCGAGTGCATCGACGTCCGTTGCAGCCTCGAACGCCCCGCGTCGCTTCGACAACCAGGCCTTCAGCCTGCCGAACCCGCCGACGTCGCTGAACCGCGCCGTGTCGTACTCGTACTGCAGGATCCCGTCGCGGTTCAGCAGGCGGTATTTCGCCTCCATGACCGCCGGCAGATCGCTGTGTGCTATGGCCCCGTCCATGTAGACCGCATTGCGAGCGAGTCTTTCCGTATCGCTGAAAGACAGTCCTGCCAGGTTTGAAGCCAGTAATTCCATCGCCCGTGGATCCACCTGAACCGGATGGCCCGGATGTTCCTGCGAGTAGTCGGCGATAGTCTTCTCGATCATGGACATGCGCTCCTGCGGGGACGGCAGGGTCATCTCAAAGCGCGCAGCGTAGCTGTCGAGTTCACTCGGGAGCTCGATCCGGTGGCTGATCAGTATCAGTTGGCGTGAGATGTCCGTGAAGCGAATGCAGATGTCTTTCAGTAATCGGACCTTGACCGGGTCCTGCAGGTAGGGGTGAAAATCGAGCAGTACGTAGACGCCCGGTTTTGTGACGGCACGGATGTGCCGCAAGACCTCTTCCGGATCCGAGTTGTGCAGCTGCGGCTCGAGCGAGATGTCGAGGCGCTGCAACCCGTCGGTCACGGTCCAGCGGAACAACGGGACGTAATCCTGCCGGTTACGCTGCAGCGTCAGATCCATGATCATGTCGAGCACGCGGGCCTCGTCACCGGTCTCGATGACTACGATCGGCGTGCGCGATCGAAAGATCAGCTCCAGGTCCCGCTGCCTGTTCATTGCCCCTGCTGCCATGCGTCTGCCCGATGCCGCGGCCAATATTGCATAATCCTGACGCGTACGAAGGCCTTCGTCCTTGAGCTTCGTCACCAAATCGGCCCGAGGTTGGCGCCAATCGGGGGACCTGGGACACAGTTCCTGTGCCAGGCGGGCCGGCCCGGCTATGGTGAGGGCTCGCCGATACCGAGGTATTCCGAATGCCTGCATGCTCATCCGGAATTCAGTTGGCGACGCTCCTGCTGGCCACGGTCATCTTGGCGGCGTGCGCCGGAGAGCCGCCAAGATCCGCACCCGCTGTGGCGCAGCCGGCCCCCCCTGCCGTCGGCAGCCGATCGCAAGGCGGCGTCAGCCGCAGGGCGGCACAGGTCGCGGTCAAGCAGGTCGGGGTCCCGTACCGCTACGGGGGGCACGGCGAAAGCGGCTTCGACTGCTCAGGCCTGGTGCATTTCGCGTACTCGCGGGCGGGCAAGTCATTGCCCCGAACGACGCATGGCCTGTGGCGGGAACTGGAGCCGGTACCGAGCCGGGATCTGCGCGTCGGCGACGTGCTGTTCTTCGACATCGAGGGCAAGGTGTCCCACGTCGGTTTGTACCTGGGAGCAAGTCGGTTCGTGCACGCGCCGTCATCCGGCCGGGAAGTATCGATCGCGAGCCTGGACTCGGATTTCTACCGCAGCGCTTTCGTGCGGGGAGGGCGTCCCCGCTAGGCTCTCAGGCTGGCCATCGGCCGACCAGCCGGGGTCACACCGGGTCGTCGGCAATAAAGACCTTCAACTGGTCCGACAGGCCCTTGCAGGCACGTGACTGGGTGCGCGCGATCAGGGGAATGGGCACGACGATGGCGGGCAGGAAAGAGGTGCCGCTGAAGTCCGCGCTCACCCTGCCGGCATCCTCGAGGCCGGCAAGGTCCCAGACAGAGGCCTCGTAGTTGGCATCGTTCTGCCACCACGCAAAACCGAAGCACCCGCCGCCGCCGGGGCCGGCCGCACAGGACAGGCTGCCACCGCCCGCGACGCGATCGGTATCGCCGTCGAGCCAGATGACGTAACGAACACCCTTGGAACGAATGATGTCGGCGACGCCGGGCCGGGACATCAGCTCCGGCAGTCCTTTCGTGTCGGCCGGCGCCGTGCGCGGCTCGAACCACGGGAACAGGGCATCGACGAATTCGCCCGTCGGTATCACGCGCAGGCCGGAGGAACCCCGGGATATCGCGTCACCGACACAATTGATGAAGCCGCTCTCGGTTTCGTTCCCGAGGTGGTAGCTCTTGGCCATGATGACCACGCCTTCGCCTTCGCGGATGCCGGTCTCTCCGGTGCGGCTGTCCTCGATGCGGGAAGTCACACAGGCCGAGAGGGACAGCACGGCGACGACCAGCATTCCGGCGCGCCCGTAATTCCCGACAAGCCTGCTCTTACCCTGCGTCATCATTCAATTCCTCCACGGCGGTCGTCTTGATGACGGAGTCGGAACCCGCATCCGACTGCGCGTTGGCCTTGGCCAGGCTGCTTATTCCAGTCGTCTTGTCCATCTGCATGATAATGAGCGCGGCGGCGTCACGCATTGCCAGCACTGCGGCCCGGCGCAGCGCCTCGTCACCGCCGAACGTGGATGTCTGGCTCTTGCCATAGGCGCTGATCGGCCAGTTCGCGATCTGGGTACCCTGCCGGTCGAAAATCTTGATCCGATACCTGATCCAGACCGCAAATGCATCGGTCTGGCTCTGCTCCGGCACCGAGAACTCGAACGCGTCGATCGAGGGTTCGATCAGTGCATCGACCCCGAAGGACGACGGATCGCCATCGCCCTGGACGACCTTGAAGTCCCGGAACATCGAAGCGAACAGCTTGTTGAACAGTAGCTTGTTCGACTGGCCGAGGTCGATCTGCCACTTCTCCTTGCCGATGACCTGTTCCTGGTGGATGAAATGGTCGAAGGCCTCGGGATAACGAGCGCCCACGGCGATTGGAATCTGTGGTACCAGCGGATCCGGAATCGTTGGGTCCCGGAGTGCGACATCGGTCGAGCAGCCTGCCAGCAAGGCCAGCAGGGCAGGGATCAGGATACGTTCAGGCCTGCGTGACATGTATTCGTCGTGTTCCCGGGGGCGGCGCGCGGCCCCGTCTCGTTCTCGTACTCAGAGCAATTCCGGGCGCCAGAGTTCCGCGATTCTGGCGGTGCAAGCTCGTCTCCGACTTTAGTGCGGCGGCAAGCGGAGTGCAACCGGACGGCGCTCGGCTGCGTGTCAACGTCGATCGGTCACGGTTCGTCATTCAGGTCGTTGAAATCGTCCGTATTTTCGGTATTCCGTTGCGACTTTTCCGAGGCCCGGACCAGGCTGCCAGTTAGGCGAACCAGGCGAGCGGAGGCTCCTCGGTCAGCGCGACCTGCTCACGCAGGGAGAGCAGGTGTTCCTCCCAGTAGCGCTGCGAGCCGAACCATGGAAACGCTGCCTCGAATGCCGGGTCATCCCTGCGCCGTGCCAGCCAGGCGGCATAGTGCATGATGCGCAAGGTCCGCAGCGCTTCAACGAGATTCAGTTCTCTGGCGTCAAAACGCCTGAATTCCTCGTACCCCTCGAGCAGGATCCCGAGCTGGCCGGTCTGCTCGTCCCGGTCTCCCGAGAGGAACATCCATAAGTCCTGGACCGCCGGCGCGCTGCGGCAGTCGTCCAGGTCGACGATGTGCAGCCTGTCCTCGTCGACGAGAACGTTGCCGATATGGAAGTCGCCGTGCAGGCGGATGTAACGTGTTCGTCCGGCGCGCTCGTAGCAGGCTTCCACATTGGCCAGCACATGTTTGGTAACGCCTCGGTAGACCTCCGCCAGCTCCGGCGGCATCAGTCCGCTGGCCAACAGGTACTCGCGCGATTCGTATCCATAACTGTCGATGTCGAGCGCAGGGCGATGCTGGAAGTCCCTTATTTCGCCGGTCAGGTGGAGCCTGGCCACCAGCCGCCCCAGCTGCCGCAACAACTGATGATCCTCCAGGTCCGGGGCCCGCCCACCCATGCAGGGTGAGACCGAGTACCGGAAGTCCTGGTAGACGTGCAGCGTGCGCCCCTCCGCCGGGAGCGGTGCGACGACCGGAAGGTCATTCGCTGCCAGTTCCGCGGCGAAGGCGTGTTCCTCGAGTATCGCGTCGTCCGACCAGCGACCGGGCCGATAGAATTTCGCTACGACCGCGTCGCCGTCATCGACGCCGACCCGATATACGCGGTTTTCGTAGCTGTTCAGCGTAAGCAGCCGCCCGTCGCAGCTATATCCAAGGTTTTCGAGCGCTGCCAGTATCTGCTCGGGCCCGAGACTTGCGTACGGATGGGGAGTGTCGCGGCCTGAACCCATCTTGCTGGACGATCGGCGCTGCTCCCCGGCCTTGCGCTCACGCGCGCAGGCGGGAGTCGCGCCGGCGATCGGCCTCCGTCAGCAGTTTCTTGCGCAGGCGAATGAAATTCGGAGTCACCTCGACCAGTTCGTCGTCGTCGATGAACTCCAGCGCCTGTTCCAGCGAAAAGCGAATCGGCGGCGTCAGGATGATGTTTTCGTCGCTGCCGGCCGCTCGAATGTTCGTCAACTGTTTCGCCTTGGTCGGGTTGGCGACCATGTCGGACTGTCGGCTGTTTATGCCGACGATCATGCCCTCGTACACGGCGTCGCCGTGGCCGATGAGCAGTCGCCCCCTTTCCTGGAGGTTGAACAGCGCATAGGCAAGCGCCTTGCCGTTTACCATGGAGACGATCGCGCCGTTCTTGCGCTGGCCGATCGAGCCGGGCAGGAAGCGATCGTACTTGTCGAAGACGTGATACATTAGGCCGGTCCCCGAGGTGACCGTCAGGTACTCGGTGCGGAACCCGATCAGGCCGCGGGTCGGGATGCGGTAATCGAGACGCATGCGTCCCTTGCCGTCGGGCATCATCGAAACGAGTTCACCCTTGCGCTCGGCGATACGAGACATCACCGCGCCCTGGAAGGCTTCTTCGAAATCGACCGTCAGCTGCTCCCAGGGCTCCTGGGTTACGCCGTCGACCTGGTGGAGGATCACCTCCGGCCGGGATACGGCCAGCTCGTAGCCCTCGCGGCGCATGTTTTCGATCAGGACCGACAGGTGGAGCTCGCCGCGACCGGCGACGCGGAACTTGTCCGGATCCTCGGTCGGACGGACGCGCAGGGCGACGTTGTGCTTGAGTTCCTGGTCCAGTCGCTCCTTGATCTGGCGGCTCGTCAGGAACTTGCCGTCCTGGCCGACAAACGGGGACTTGTTGACCTGGAAGGTCATGCTTATCGTCGGCTCGTCCACGGCGAGGGGCGGCAAGCCCGCCGGCTGGTCGCGCGGGCAGAGCGTGTCCGAGATATTGAGATTGTCGATGCCGCTGAATACGACGATATCGCCGGCTTCCGCCGCCTGGACCTTGAGGCGCTCGAGACCGCTGAACCCGTAGAGTTCGAGCAGCCGGCCGCTGCGGACCGACCCGTCGGCCGCTACGATGCTGACGGACGAGTTGGCCCGAACCCGGCCGCGCTGGATCCGGCCGATGCCGAGCAGCCCGACGTAGGGGTCGTAATCCAGGCTTGACACCTGCAGCTGCAACGGGCCGTCGAGATCGACATCGGGCGGCGGCACCTGGTTCACGATCGCCTCGAACAGCGGGGTCATGTCCCCGCTGCGAACGTCGGCTTCGAGCCCGGCATAACCCTGGAGGGCCGAGGCATAGATCACCGGGAAGTCGAGCTGTTGGTCGGTCGCGCCCAGGCGATCGAACAGGTCGAAGGTCTGGTCGAGCACCCAGTGCGGCCGCGCGCCGTCCCGATCGATCTTGTTGATCACGACGACCGGCCGTAGCCCGCGCGCGAAGGCCTTCTGGGTCACGAAACGCGTCTGCGGCATCGGCCCGTCCACGGCATCGACCAGGAGCAGCACGCTGTCGACCATCGACAGCACGCGCTCGACCTCGCCGCCGAAGTCGGCGTGTCCGGGCGTATCAACGATATTGATGTGGTAGTTGTGCCAGTCGATTGCGGTGTTCTTGGCGAGAATGGTTATCCCGCGCTCCCGTTCGAGATCGTTGGAGTCGAGCACGCGATCAGGCACGATCGTCCGGGCGGCAATCGTGCCGGATTGCTTGAGGAGCTGGTCGACCAGCGTTGTCTTGCCGTGGTCGACATGGGCGATGATGGCGATGTTTCGCAACCGCTCGATTCTGGACATGGGTGCTGCGTGCAGGACGGAAAGAGGCGCGGATTATAGAGATGGGCAGGGTGAATTGATACGGGCGGAGAGATCGAGGTTTTCGAGGCCCTGCTGCCCCCGGGAACCGGCCCGGTGTACCATGCGCTTCCTGCAGCGGGAAGGCCAATGAAGCTATACGAGCACGTTACCCACGACGTCGACGACAGCCCGGCCGGGCCGGGCACGATCGCCTTTTTCGACATGGACGGCACCCTGATTTTCGGGTATTCGATTCTGTCCATATTCCGCGAAAGCGTGCTGACCCGTCGGTTGGCGCCCGGCGACGCGCTGCGGCAGTTTTTCGCCCTGGTCAGCCAGGCCGTGGACGGGACCGATTACGGCAAGATGCTCGAAGAGGCAGCCGGCCTGCTGCGCGGGATGCCGGAGCAGGAATTCGTCGAGCTGGGCGAGTCGGTCTTCGACAAGTACGTCGCGGCGTCGATCTACCCGGAATCCAGGGCGCTGGTCCGGGCCCACCTTGCCCGGGGCCATACCGTTGCGATCGTCTCGTCGGCGACGATCTACCAGGTCGCCCCGGTCGCGCGCGAACTGGATATCGGGCACCAGCTGTGCAACCGCTTCCAGGTGCGTAACGGCAAGTTCACGGGAAGCGTGCAGCGACCGGTCTGCTATGGCACCGGCAAGCTCGACGCCGCGCGGCGGCTGGCGGCGGAGCGGGGCGCTGACCTGCCTTCCTGTTTTTTCTACACGGACGGACTCGAAGACTTGCCGCTGCTCGAAGAGGTCGGATACCCGCGACCTCTCAACCCGGATGCCAGCCTGGAAAGCGCGGCCCGCCGGCGCAACTGGCCGGTACGGCGCTTTTCGAGCCGCGGACTCCCAGGCATTAAGGAGTTCGTCCGCACCGGGCTCGTTTACGGCGCGTTCATGTCGGCTGCGCTGCAGATCATTCCGACCTGGATCCTGAACCAGTCACGCCGCGACGCCGTGAACCTGGCGGTCACCACCTGGGGAGAATTCGGCAGTGCGCTCGCGGGCATACGGATCAAGATCCGTGGTGAGAACTACCTTTGGGAGCGGCGTCCGGCAGTCTTCCTGTTTAACCACCAGAGCGCTATCGACGTGCTCATCATCGCCAAGCTGCTGCGCCGGGACTTTACGGCTATTGCGAAGCAGGAGATTGCGACGAACCCGTTGGTCGGCCCGGTATTCCGGGTCGCGGACACGGTGTTCGTCGATCGCAAGAATCACGAGAAGGCCCTCGAGGCGCTGAAGCCCGTGGTCCGGACCCTGAAGCAGGGCCTGTCCGTCGCGATCGCACCGGAGGGGACCCGCAGCCACGGCGATCGGCTGGGTCATTTCAAGAAGGGTCCCTTTCATGTCGCGATGCAGGCGAAGGTGCCGATCGTGCCGATCGTGATCCACAACGCCACCGACGTTCTTCCGAAGGGCGGCTTTTTCGTGCATCCGACGACCGTTTACGTGGACGTCCTTCCGCCGGTCATGACGGAGGCCTGGACGGCCGAATCCGTCGATCAGCACGTGGAGGACGTTCGCCGCAGCTACCTGGAGACGCTGGGGCAGCACGAGGAGCCCCCGACGCAGGCGAAGATCAAGCGCGTGAAATAGCGGTCCGAGCGCGCCGCATTACTCGAGTTCGAAACTCATGCCCGCGTTCTGCTGCAGGCGCTCGATCAGCCGCTGGCCCAGCGCGGAGGCGGGCGTCCAGAAACCGCCGGGGACCTCCAGGTCGTCGGCCGCGAGGCAGACGGCGCTTTCGGCCAGCATGCGGCTGGTCGCACCGTAGCCCGGGTCCCGATTGCCCTTCACCCGGGCCCGGAGTTCCTTTCCCGAGGCAGTCGTTCCGACCAGGATCATGTTGAAGAAACCGTTTTCGCGCGCCTCGCGATCCGGCCCCTCCCCGGGCTCGGGAAGCAGCCGCTGGACCAGGTACCGGCGCAGGAAATCGCTCGAGGCCGCGGCGACAAATCCTCCCAGCCCGGCGGTCATTGAGGCGGCTTTCAGCCAGCCGGCCGGTCCGCGCCCGGCGATCGTGGCTTCCGAGTAACGGAAGTCGCGTCCCCAGGGGTGGCCCATCAGGGCATTGCTGCGCCTGACGACCCGCATGTTGATCGTTGCCATGACAAAGGGAGCCGTCCAGACACCGAGTTCGTCGCTGAAGGCGACGCCGTACTGGTCACGGCCGTCCGGCCCCTGGCGCTCGCCGGCCGGGTTCAGGCTGTAGGGGTCGGTCATCGTCCGGGCGACGGCCCGGTCGCTGCGCGCCTCCTCGATAGCGTTCAGCATGCTGGCGACCGTGCCACCGCTCGCCCCGCCGCGCATCGCGCGCACCAGCAGCGTGACCTGCTTGCAGGGCTCGCCGAAGTGCTCGAGAGACTGCTGCTGCAGGAACAGCACGCCCAAGTCGGAGGGTATGGAGTCGAAGCCGCAGGCGTGCACGATCCGCGCGCCGCTGGCAGCGGCGTTTTCGTGGTATGCATCGATCATGCGGCGCATCCACTGGACTTCGCCAGCGAGGTCCACGTAATCGGTGGCACTTCGGACGCAGGCTTCGACCAGCGGGCTGCCGTATTTCGCGTACGGACCAACGGTCGTCAGCATTACGCGGGCGCGTCCGGCCAGCTCCGCCAGCGTCGACGGCGAATCGCTATCGGCCTGGAATTGCGGCACGCGACCCGGGTCGACGCCGATCTCGCTCATGACACTGCGCAGCTTGCCGGGTTTGCGCGCAGCCACGGCCCAGCGGAACTCCGGCGTATCACCGTAACGCTCATGCAGGTATTCCGCGACAAGGCGGCCGGTGAAGCCAGTCGCGCCGTAGACAACGACGTCGAAATCGCGGTTTTCTCGAGCAGCAGGCGGCGCCATGCGGGAAGCCTAGTACCACGGCGAGGACGGCACAACAGCATGTCGGCATGCGAGGCCGTGTCGATAGCTATTGCCGTTGGTCGCCGGGTTGCGGATCATCGCTGATTCGGGCCCAACCCGCGCAGCGCCGGGCGGGGGTCCGGACCTGTTTCTGCCTGTGCCTGACCGAGAGTAGTCATGACCAAAAAGAGCTTTATTATCCTTGCCCTCCTGTTTGCATTGCCGGCCCTGCCGCAGGAATTCGAGCACGAACCGGTCGTCACGCTGGGTACGCCGCAGATCCTCAATGATGCATCGGTCCTGCCGGGCTCCGGCCTGGTGTCGACCGGGCAGCCGAATGCGGAGGTACTCGAGGCGGCGGCAAAGGCCGGCTACGTGGCGGTCGTCGACATGCGCCTGCCGGAAGAGGATCGCGGGATCGACGAGCGCGCCGTTACCGAGAGGCTCGGCATGAGCTACGTGGCCTTTCCGATCGGCGCGCCGGACACGGTCACCTGGGAAAACGCGGCGGCGCTGGACGAGATTCTGGCCGGCTTCGACGGGCCGGTGCTGATGCACTGCGCGAGCGGCAACCGCGTCGGCGCACTGCTGGCGCTGCGCGCGAAAGCAAACGGTGCCAGCAGCGAGCAGGCGCTCGAGATCGGCAAGCAGGGCGGCCTGACGCGCTACGAGAAGGTCGTCCGGGAGCGCCTCGAGCTCGAATAGGCCTAGAAACGGCCCGCCTGGTAGTCGAAGAAGGCGCGGCGCAGTTCTTCCTGCGTGTTCATCACGAACGGACCGCCGCGCGCGATCGGTTCTTTCAGTGCGCGAGCCGAGACGAGCAGGAAGCGGGCCTCGGCGGAAACGGACTCCGCTTCGACGATCGACCCGTCACCCAGTACCGCGAGGCTGCCCTCGTCGACGCGGGTGCCGTTGATGTCGAGGCGGCCCTGCACGACGAACGCGAAGGCGTTGTGCATCTCCGGCAGGGGCTCGGCGAACACACGTCCCGCCGCCAGCCGTATATCCAGGTAGATCGGGGCCGTCGGCCGGCCGATAACCGGGCCTTCCGTCCCCAGCCGCGTCGTGCCGGCGATCACGGCGATTCGCTGGTCGCCGTCGCGGGTTTCCACGGGGATCTCGTCGGCCGGGTACTCGTGGTACGCGGGCGGCACCATCTTGTTGGCCGCCGGCAGATTGACCCAGAGCTGGGTGCCCCACATCAGCCCCTGGTCCTGCTCGGGCATCTCGGAATGGACGATGCCGCGGCCAGCCGTCATCCACTGGACACCACCGGGACGGATGATGCCCTCGTTTCCCGCGTTGTCCCGGTGGCGCATCTGGCCCGCGAACATGTAAGTCACGGTCTCGAACCCGCGGTGCGGATGGGGCGGGAAGCCGGCGATATAGTCGTCCGGATCGTCCGAGCGAAACACGTCGAACAGCAGGAAAGGGTCCAGGTGGTCCAGCGCATGTGTGCCGATGATCCGGGTCATGCGCACGCCGGCGCCGTCGGACGCCGGCAGGCCCGGCGTCACCAGGCGCACGGTCCGGACGGCGTTGTCGGATGTCGGTGTCATGTCGGATTGCCGGACTGATCGGGGGGCCGCATTTTCAGATCATGCCCGTCGAATGGCAAGTACGAACGCTTATCGTCGCTCACCGGCACCGAGAAAGTCGTTTGCCTGACGACACGATTCACCCCCTGACGGGGTCGGCGGCGGTGACCTGGCTCCTGTCGCCGGGCGGGCATGGTTTCGCGACCGGAGGACGGTTCTTGCTCCAGTCACCGGCACAATGCATTTTGGCGCAACAGACTCATTGGTCACCTGCCATTCTGTTCATTCGTCTTCGGCGGCAACATTGGAGCAACGGCTGAGAGCCTACAGAGCGCTAATTGACGACGACATAGCGCCGGAGTTATTGACACTAGTCCGCGACACGACCAATGCTTGCCGGGTACTGGGCAACGAGCGATTCAAGGATCAGATCGAATCCACGCTCGGCCGATCTGTCCGGCCGGGAAAGCCGGGACCCCCGGCAAAGAATTCCGCCTGAAAAAGCCGTCTATTCGCAAATCGCTGTTCGACCCTATTTTCCTTATTGGTTGCATACTGGCGCGTTCGCGGCAAGCGCTACGCAAGCGTGCAGTTGATCCTCAGTCAGGTTGGGGATAAGTCGCAAATCGTAATCACCGATGGCTTCGTCTTGCCGGAGGAACTCGCAGGCACGATAAGGGTTATCATACTGGTCAGCGGTGATATATGCCTGCGCGTGCGTACGCCAGTCAGCGGTCGCGCAACCGCCATAAATCGCACACTCCTCGGTTGCCAACACGCTTAGCCCTGGCGTGATGTAGCACTGCGTGTACCCCGCCGGGACCGAGTCCGTGTCGTTGTACCCGTCAATAGCCATTATCTCTTCCGGCGTGTAACAGGGACACTCGGATTGTTTGGGTACAACGCAGGGCATCTCGGGGTCCGTAGATCCTTTTCGCTGGTTGTATTTCTCGAGGATCCGCCGCGCAGGGCCTCGTGCATCGAACAATGCCTGAATCTCCTCTTCCGTCAGCGGGACGCTCTCGGAAGAAATATCTTGTGCCTCGCAGTAGGCTACGCACAAGCCGTACAACGCCTGTGTCACGCCATCTGCTTGCAACGGGTCACAGATGGACTCCTGCACCGGTGTTGTCTGGTCTGGCGACTGCGCCATTGCTGTGGACCCTGAAAGGGTAAGCGCGGCCAGGACGATACCGGAAACGCCCAGAATGATGATGTTCATAATGACTCCCCATTCACAATTTAACGATGAACGGTAGCTCGGCGGTCTTGGGGTCCTTCGGGGAGTCATCCATGGCTTCTCGGAGGAAGCGAGGACCCGTGGCTTTGCGTCACCGGCTTTCGCCGGATTTGCCTTTGGCGTGTTTGTCTTTTGCGCCTGACCGCGAAGGTCAGCTATAAGCACAAATGCTTACGGAAACGGACCCGCCTGTCTGCTTCGGTAGACCTGGACCACGTCCAAACCGACGGCGGACTGATAAAGAGATCGGGGTCGAACCGCGAATCATTTTGCTCGCGCAAGCGTGCGTGGAATCGTTAGCTCATCTTTCGAGACCGAAGCCATTGCTGATTGCACCGTCAACCCTGGAAATAGGCCGGTGCCGGTATTGAGTTATAGCTGACTGAAATAAATCAACACGGGCATAGCGGCTAATTTCCGGCAATCGCGGTTCGACCCTATTTTCCCGGCAAATCGCCCCGGCGTCACTCCTGCGCACTGACGGTCGATATGTCGATCAGCGGGTTCGCGGCGATCATGCCGTCAGCCGTGAGCTCGGGATAGGGTTTGCCCAGGGCACGGCAACGTTCGGCGATGTCGGGATACGACCACTCGAACAGCGTACGAGCACGCTCGTCGGGCGTTAGACGCGACTGGTCGTACAAACCTGCCGCGCGCCGCTGTCGCTCGGCCTCGAACAGAATGATGCCGACGACGACCGACACGGTCAGCGACGATCCGTGACCGTGCATCGGAATGGCGACGTGCTCGTCGGCCTCGGCGCGCGCAGCGTCGGTCAGGCCAACGAGTTCGCCCCCGACCATGATCGCCACCTTCTGTGTGTAATCGACATCGCGATAATCGCGCGATCTTTCACTACCGTACGCGGCCACGAGCCGCCAGCCGTCGGCACGTAACGCCGTGAGTGCCGCGCGCGTCGAGCGGTGCGTCGTCACGGCGATCCAGTGCTTCGCGCCGCCCAGGCTCATGTAATTACGACGCGCCAATTCGCCTGTGGAGATTGTGTGCACTTGCTGAATTCCGACGGCGTCGGCCGTGCGGATGATCGCAGAGACGTTGTGTGGTTTGGTTACGGCGTCCATAAACACTGTAAGGTCGGGCTGGCGGGCGTCTAGGGCGCGCTGGTGGCTTGCGGTTGGATCGCGTGTCATCGGTGTTCCTTGGCGCACGTGTACGAACATCGTAGCAGTAGGCTACGTGCGCGAAACGGTACGGCTTCACAATCGCTCGCTTGTGCGTCGGTCCAGCGCTCCAGCTTATGTTTCAAACCACACAGATCGGGGTCGAACCGCGAATTATTGCGCTCGCGCATGCCGGCGCGGGATCGTTCGCTGATATTTCGCGACCGAGGTCGTTGCTGAATTCCCTGTCAACCCGGGAAACAGGTCGATACTGGTGTTGAGCTATGCCGCACTGTAGTAAGTCACACCCGCACAGCGGCTCATTTCCGCAAATCGCTGTCTGACCCACTGCTGTCCCATAGACTCACGTGAATGCCAGATGTGCCTGCGGGTTGGGCGGGTCTGGGACGGTCGGGTCGCCGCGCAGCAGGGCCATCAGATTTCGTCGGGCGAACAGGTTGAGTTGGAGTAAGCGGATCATTGTTTGTAGGGAGGCGTGAAGTTTCGATGCGTATTTGAGATAGGCGAGCATCAGGTACATGCAAAGCGCGATCCAGATTTGCGTCATCACGGCGTTTCGGCTGGTGCCCAGGAATGCCTTGATCTTCAGGTTTTGCTTGATCCACTTGAAGAAGAGTTCGATCTGCCAGCGCTGCCTGTAGCAGGCGGCGATGGTGCTCGCCGAGAGACCGAAGTGGTTGCTCAGAAAGACATAGCGGCGTCCGGTGTCCGCATCCCGGTAAACGACCCGACGCAGCGGGGCCAGTGCTTCACGGCGAGACTTGATGCCGGTTAACTCAATGGTTTGGTCGCAGATCAGACCCTGTGACTTGTCGACTTTGCGGCGCTCCACGACCTTGTAACGGGCATCGCGCTTCTGGCGCCCAATGAAGAAAACCCCTTGATTTGTCAGGGTGGTATACCAGCTGTAGTCATCGTATCCCTTGTCGAAGACGACGATACTGCCGCGCGGCAACGACAGCGAGCGGGCCACTTCGATGTCTGAGCGTCGTGGCTCGGTGAGCGTGGCGAAGGCCGGCAGATGTCCCCGGTGGTCGAGGCCCAGGTGCAACTTGATGGCGGCCTTGCTCAGCGCAAAATGCCCCCAGGGAAACAGCTTCAGCGACAGATCGATCAGCGAGGAGTCCAGCGAGTAGAGCGCGTTCTTGAAGCGAAAGCCATGGCCCGGCCGGTGCGTTCTGCAACGCTGGTACAGCGTGCCGAATAGCGCTTCGTAGAACGAGCAGGGCTGCTGTTCGTTCACCCGGGCCAGCGTCGAGCGGGTCACCCGCAAGGCACCGAGGTGATACCAGCGCGATCGCTGGGCATCGGCGTTGGCGACGACGTCGCGAAGACTGTGGCGTCCGGAGAGCTGGCCCATCGCCAGGGCGACAAACTGCGACCAGCGAGACGTTTTGCGGAATCGACGGCCGACATGGTGGCGCTCGGCGAGACCGTCAAATCGATGTCTCGGCACCATTTTCAACAATTGTGCGAATACCGTATTATGATGAGCCATAGGCTTGGTTCCTTCGTTTGATCAACAGGTTGTGTCGTAACTCCTATTGTATCGAACGACGTGAACCAGGCCTTTTTACTTGCACTTTATGGGACAGCAGTGGGTCTGACCCCGATTTCCCGATTTCTCAGGTGTGCGCTTTCCCGAGTGAGTGCGCCTTGCGCCCGCCTCGCGCGACTTTCTCCATTGGCGCCGTATCCAGCAGCCGCCGGGCCAGCTCGACACATCGCCCGGCGAGTGCGCCAGCACCGTCGTGCAGCTCTCGGGACGATTGCACCGTCGCGACGTTTTCCTCCATGTCCTCCGCGGTCCAGCCACGAGAGTGGCCAATGAAAGGGAATTGCGGCAGGTGAAAGCCGAGCTCGCCGAAGAAGTTCAGCATCTGGCCGGCTACGCCCTGGACGTTGTCCTGGCCGCCGACGATGATGAATCCTGCGACCTTGTTCCTGAGCAGCACTCTGTTGTGCGTGGTCACTTGATTCTGGATGCAGTTCAGGCGCTCGGCCATCTTGAAGTAGAGCGATGAAGGGGCTCCCCAGCGAATCGGGGTCGCGATCAGCGCCACGTCCGCCCAGTGCACCAGAGCTTCGTAAACGACCTCCAGCTCGTCTCCCCTGTGCATCTGCGTGATCGAGCAGGGCCAGGTGCAAGCGCGTGCACTGCGGGAATAGTAACCTCGGCAGGCACTGAACCCGAGCGCATTCAGCCGGATCAGCTTCGCTTCGCACCCGTCGGTCTCTGCGGCCTTCAGAGCGGATGCGAGCAAGTCGTCCGAGCCCGAGTAGCGTGGGTTTTGTTCGTCCATTACTGTCGTCGAGATGCCGACTATCCGGACCGGTCCGGGCTGGCGGACGACCTTGCGGGCGAGCCGATGCGGTTTGTGGGGCGCCTTCTGCCGCTTCGTGCCCCGGGCCACGTTCACCAGCACGCGGCCGGCCTCGACCTTCACGGGGTAGGACGGTATGCAGTCGTCTTCGTAGCCCGGTTCGCCGGTCCCGGTCAGGCGGTGAAACTTCCACTGGTGCCATGGGCAAACGATGAACTCCCCGTCCAGTCGGCCCTCGCCGAGCGGCCCGCCGACATGATTGCAGGCATTAGACACGGCGCCGAACTCGCCGCCGACGCAGGACAGCGCGATGTTTACTTTGCCGGCATGAACCACCCGCAGCCCGGCACGCTGCAGCTCGTCGGCGCTGCCGACATCCACCCATTTTTCTGTTTGTTCCATGACAGGCTCCGTCTGGCAGGGCACGAGAATACAACTTGTGCAATGGCAGTACAGCCCGGAAGAGTGCTTCAAACAGGGGTCCCAATTGCGACGGGGGAGGGAGCTGTTTGCGCGTTTCCGGCGCCTGGCGGCGAACCACCACGCCTATTTTCTGGTTGTCGGAGAGTAAGTTGGGCCTTCCAGTAACTTGCCCATAAGTTACCGGAAAACAGACATTAATGGTGGGGAAGTGGGAATCGAACCACTTGCGCCCGCGGTGTTGGTGGATGCGCCGCTCTCCGTAGCGCAAGTTGGGAGGTGGTGCCGATCGAGGTCGCTGACGTGTTACGCGGGAGTTCCCGGCGCCGCAAACGACGAGGCCCCCGGAAGGGGGGGGCCTCAGGCGTTTGGTGGAGGCGGCGGGAATCGAACCCGCGTCCGCAAGCCCTCTGCCCTGAGGTCTACATGCTTATCCCGGTCTTTGAGTCTCGCTGGCGGCTACCCGACGGGCAGGGAAGACCGACAGCCAGCCCGGTACTTGTTTAGCGGTTCGGCCCCGGACGAGCCTCCCTCGCGATCTTGTGAGAGTCGACGCCTGATTCGGACGCACAAGCACGGCTCCGGTCAGACGGCACCCTACTGGGTTTTAGGCAGCGAGTGCGTAGTTGTCGTCGTTGGCAACTATGGTTTTACAGCTGGATTTACGAGGTAACTGTGCCTCGGCATGCACCCAGAGTTTCGCGACCCACGTCGAAGCCAGTCGCCCCCGGATGTTCGTTCCGGCCCCGGCTTACGCCGGACCCGGACAGGTAGTGTAGGGGCAATCCCGGGAAATACAATCGACCCGTAGTGTTTTTTCGCCAAACAGATGCTGCGACGCGGTCGACGGCAGGGTTGCCCGTTGCGGGCAGGGGGCGGCGAGGCTTGTCGACCCCGGCCGGCGCGGACGTGCCGTCTGCGCGGCTCGCGCCGCTGCCGGAAGCCACTTCACCGAAATGATAAAAAACTTTAATTAAGAAATATAAGCATTTGAAAATTAACTGGTACCGTGCTTCATCAGGCGCGACTTCTGCAGCTGCCAGTCGCGGTCTTTCTGGGTGGCCCGCTTGTCGTGCGATTTCTTGCCGCGGGCCAGGCCGATCGACAGCTTCACGCGGCCTTTCGACCAGTGCAGGTCCAGCGGTACGAGCGTGTAGCCCTTGCGCTCGACCGCCCCGACCAGGCGATCCAGCTCGCGCCGGTGCATGAGCAGCTTCCTGGTTCGTGTGGGGTCGGCCTTGACGTGGGTCGAGACGGTGTTGAGCGGCGATATGTGCGAGCCGATCAGCCAGGCCTCGCCGCCCTTCAGATTGACGTAGCTCTCGGCGATCTGCGCCTTACCGGCACGCAGGCTCTTGACCTCCCAGCCCCGCAGTTCGAGGCCGGCCTCGAAGGTCTCGTCAATGAAGTAGTCGTGACGGGCGCGACGGTTCTGCGCGATCTGCCTGTTCGCCTGGCTGCTGGCTGCCTGCTTGCTCATCGCGCTGATGACGTATTTCGGTCCCCGGGGGCCGGCGATTATACGGAATTGCGGCGCCGGCGCACGGCTCGCGTCGTGTTGTCAGTACCCGGCAATTCATCCACAATCGCGCCTTTCGCCGAGCCTAGAGAATAACAATGCTGAGTCAGCAAGCCGGTGATTCCGGCCGCCGGGCATCCCTGCACGGCAACTGGTCTTCGCGCATGGCATTCATCCTTGCCGTTACCGGCTCCGCCGTCGGCCTGGGCAATATCTGGAAATTTCCCTACATCGCCGGTGCGAACGGCGGCGGTGCGTTCGTCATCGTCTACCTGTTCTGCGTGTTCCTGATCGGCATGCCGGTGATGATGTCCGAGATCCTGATCGGCCGTCGCGGCCGGCGGAATCCCATAGCCACCATGGCCCTGCTCGGCGAGGAAGAGGGCAGTTCACGGCAATGGCAGTGGGTCGGCGTCCTCGGAGTCCTCGGGGGGATCCTGATCCTGTCGTATTACAGCGTCATCGCGGGCTGGACCCTGGCCTACGTGGAACGCAGCATTACCGGGCAATTCACCGGTGCTTCCGCTGCCGAGATCGGCGCACTGTTTGCCGAATTCACGGGCGACTGGAAGCAGGTCGCCCTGGCTCACACGGTCTTCATGGCGCTCGCGACACTCGTTGTTGCGCGGGGTGTGGAGCGCGGCCTGGAGCAGGCGGTTCGCTTCATGGTGCCGGCCCTGCTCGTCCTGATGCTCGCCTTGCTCGGTTACGCGATCAGTACCGGCTCGTTCGGGCGTGGGGTCGCCTTCCTGATCGAGCCTAATTTCGCCGCATTGACGTGGGACGGCGTGCTGGTCGCGATGGGGCAGGCGTTTTTCACGCTGAGCATCGGTATGGGGGCGGTCATGGCCTATGGTGCCTACCTCCCCGAAGAAACGTCGATCATGCATGCATCCGCAGCAGTGGTGATTGCCGACACGGGCATCGCTGTACTCGCAGGCATGGTGATCTTCCCCATCGTATTCGCGAACGGGCTGGATCCTGCCAGCGGGCCGGGGCTGGTATTCGAGACGCTGCCGCTGGCGTTCGGGCAAATGTCCGGCGGCGTCGTGTTTGCGACGATCTTCTTCATTCTGCTGGTCTTCGCCGCCTGGACATCGTCGCTCGGCCTCATGGAGCCGGCTGTCGCATGGCTGATCGAGCACCGCAACCGCACGCGTCGGCAGGCAGCCGTCATGGTCGGAATGCTCATATGGATCATCGGGTTCGGGACGGTGCTCTCGTTCAACGAACTGGAAGGCTTCAGGTTCCTGCGCGGCACTATCTACGACAACGTGGACTACCTGACGAGCAACGTGATGTTGCCCCTCGGCGGCGTGTTCATCTCCATATTTGCCGCCTGGGTCATGTGCCGTAATTCCACCGCCGATGAACTGGGCGGCGCGGGCAATGCCTACCGCGCCTGGCGGTTCCTCGCGCGATTCGTTGCACCGATCGCGATCCTGTTCGTGTTTTTTCAGGCTGTCGGCGTAATTTAGCCGGTTCCGATGGCGCCTGAAAAAGCATTGACGTTCTGCATGAAGGGTAGGCCGCCGTGCGACATGTAAACCGCAGCGCCCTCGTGCCCTACACGGCGCGAGTAATGTACGAGCTTGTAGACGACGTCGAGTCCTACCCGGAATTCCTGCCCTGGTGCAACGATGCTGCGGTCCGGAATCGCACCGACACTTCCGTCGAGGCGACCCTGGAGCTCCACAAGGGCTCCCTGAGCAACCATTTCACGACGCGCAATACGCTGCACAAGTTCGATGCGATCGATATCGCGCTGCTCGGCGGGCCGTTCCGTCATTTGCAGGGCGGCTGGCGGTTCCGGGATCTCGGGGACCAGGGCTGCAAGGTAAGCCTGGAGCTGGATTTCGAATTTTCGAGCAGGCTCGTCGACCTGATGTTCGGCGCTTTTTTCGAAGACACCTGCAATTCGCTGGTTGACGCTTTTACGAAGCGTGCCGCGGCGGTATTGGGGCGTCGCTGATCGATCGTCCGCCGATGGCGTCCGGGACAGAGATCGAAGTCGAAGTCGTTTACGCGCTGCCGGGTCAGCAGGAACTGCTGAGCGTTGTCGTTCCTGCGGGCGCTTGTGTCGCCGATGCAATCCGGTTGTCGGGCATAGCCGAAAGATTCCCGGAGGAGCGCCTCGAGGCTTGTCCGACGGGAATCTGGGGGCGGCCCGCTGCGCGGGACGAGCCCCTGCAGGCCGGCGACCGGGTCGAACTCTACCGGCCGCTGCGGATGGACCCGCGCGAGGCGCGCCGGCAGCTCGCTGCCGCGGGTAAGACGATGGGCGGGCGGAGCACGCTCAAAGGTCGCGGCTGAGTTCCTGGTCCTCGATTATCTCGACGACCCGATCGTCCTCGAACATCACGGTGACCCAGCGTTTGGCCGTCGCGTCCTGCCGGCCGACCTTGACGTAGTACACGTAATCCCAGCGGCTGGCGTGGAAAGGGTCGTCGATCATCGGCGTTCCGAGCAGGAAACGCACCTGGCTGCGGGTCATGCCCACTTCGACCTGGTCAAGGTCCTCCTGCTTGATCAGGTTGCCCTGGGATATCGGGGCCACGAACACGCAGCCCGGCAGGCCGGTGATCGCCAGCAGGGCAATCGCGGGAATGATCAGTCTTCGCATAGGTCGACAGTCGGGTTTGCTGGCCCGCATCGGGCCGCCATCCGGGCAGGCCGCGACGAGGTTTGGATGCGCCGCGACTTGTGGTCCATAATCAGCCGCGAATCATACCTATTTGCGTTTCGCGGCGATAGCCGCGAACCCTTTCGATAGCGGGGACAGCGATATGCAGCAGCGCGACGATCTACGCAAGGTTGGCCTGAAGGTCACGCTCCCGCGGCTGAAGATCCTCGAGATCCTGGAGGCCGATACGTCGCGGCACCTGAGCGCGGAGGACATCTACAAGGAGCTGCTGGACTCAGGTGAGGACATCGGGCTCGCCACCGTCTATCGCGTACTGACGCAGTTCGAAGCGGCGGGACTGGTCACCCGGCACAATTTCGAGGGCGGCCATTCCGTCTTCGAACTCGACGAAGGCGAACACCACGATCACATGGTGTGCGTGGATTCCGGCGAAGTCGTGGAGTTCGTCGACGCGGAGATCGAGCGCCTGCAGCGCGAGATTGCGCGCAAGCACGATTTCGAGCTGATCGACCACAGCCTGGTGCTGTACGTCCGCCGCCGGAAGAAAAAGCCGGACTGAGAACGGCCGGTCCGCCCATCACTCAGCGTGTTGCCCGGGTCGCCTTGCCCGCCTTGCGGCCCCCGTGGGCCAGCATCTCTGCGGCGTGTTCCCGCGTGCGCTGGGTGATCTTCACGCCGCCCAGCATGCGGGCGAGCTCCTCGATGCGCTCGTCGCGATTGAGAACCGAGACCCCCGTGCGCGTTGTCTTTCCGTCCGTTATCTTGATGACCCGGATATGGTTGTCCGCCTGGCTGGCAACCTGTGGCAGGTGCGTGACGCACAATACCTGCCGGTCCGCACCGAGTTCGCAGAGTCGTCGGCCGACCATCTCGGCGACACCACCGCCGACGCCGCTGTCGACTTCATCGAAAACCATCGTCGGAATCCTGCTCCCGCCGCTGGCTACAACCTGGATCGCAAGGCTCATGCGCGAGAGTTCACCGCCCGAGGCTATTCGGGCGAGCGGCTGCGGCGCCTGGCCTGGATTTGCGCTGATCAGGTAATCGATCCGGTCCATGCCCCAGGCCCTGGCATCCCGGATATCCCGGGTCTCGAAGGATATCTCGAACCGGCCACCGGGCATGCCGAGCCCGGCCATCGCCGCCGTCACGTTGCTCGCGAAAGACTCCGCAGTCCTGCGTCTTGCTTCGGACAGCCTGCCGGCGAGGTCGCGATAATCGCGTTCCGCTGACTCCACGTCTTTGCCGAGGCGACCACTGCGCTCCTCGAAATTGCGCAGTTCGTCCAGCTGGTCCCTAAGCCTGCTCTGGATCTCGCCGAGATTGTCGGCCTCGACCCGGTGCTTGCGGGCCAGCGACTGGATCGCGTCCAGGCGGTCTTCGACCCAGTCCCGGCGAGCGGGGTCCGCCTCGAGCGACTCGCCGTAGCGCCGCAGCTGCTCGACTGCCTCAGCGACCTGGATACTCGCCTCGTCGAGCAATTGCCGCGCAGGGTCCAGCGCGTCGTCGAAAGCGGCCAGGCCGGCGAGCGTCTGGCCGGTCCCCGCGAGTATTGCCTGGGCGGTGCTCTCGTCACCGTCGTAGAGAGCCTCGAGAACCCGGCCCACGCCGTCGGACAACCTGCCGAGATTTTGCAGGCGGTCCCTTTCGCCCCTCAGGGCTCTCAATTCATCGGGCTGCAGGTCCAGCGCATCGAGTTCCGAAACCTGGAACTGCAACAGCTCGAGCCGCGATTCGCGGTCGGACTGGCGGGCTTCCAGCTCCTCGAGATCCTGCCTGAGCGACTGCCAGCGCTCGAATGCGGCCGAGGCCTCCGTGCGCAGCGGCAGCAGCCCGCCATGAAAGTCCAGCAGGTCCCGTTGCACCGCCGGGCGGCCGAGCGACTGGTGGAAGTGCTGGCCGTGTATGTCGAGGATCAGCTCGCCCAGCGCTTTGAGGCTCTGCATCGATACGGCGTTGCCGTTGATGAACGCCCGCGATCGGCCGTCATCGCCGATGACGCGCCTGAGCACGCATTCGTCGTCCATCTCGAGCGCCTGGTCGACGAGCCACTGCCGGGCCTCGGTCTGGTCCGACAGGTCGAATTCGGCGCTGAACTCGGCCCGCTTGGCCCCTTCGCGCAGCAGCCCGGAGCCGCCGCGCTCGCCGAGCACGAGCCCGAGTGCGTCGACAAGGATCGATTTGCCCGCGCCGGTTTCCCCGGTCAGCACGGTCATGCCGGGGCCGAATTCCACGTCGACCTGGTCGATGATCGCGAAGTTCCTGACCTGGAGATTGCGCAGCATGAGTGACGGTCTACCTGTCTTTATCCGGGTCCGGCAGTCCGGCGCGGAATCGGCTGTCGCGGCCCCAGTGCAGCTTGGTCCGCAGTATTTCGTAAAAATCGTAGCCGGGCGGGTGAATCAGCGTAATGCGGTTTTCTGCCTTGCAGATGAACAATCGGTCTTCTGCCGTCAGTTCGCCGATTGAACGTCCGTCGACAGCCACCTCTGCCTTGATGTCGGCACGGGGCAGCAGGGCGACTTCGACCTCGTGCCCGGCCGGAATGACAATCGGCCGGTCACTCAGCGTGTGCGGGCAGACCGGCACGATGACGAGCGCGTCCAGCGAGGGGTCGATAATCGGTCCGCCGCAGCTCAAGGCATAGGCCGTCGATCCGGTCGGCGTCGCGACAATCAAACCGTCACCGGAGTGCGTGTTGACGTAGCGGCCGGCAATACTCGTGCGCAGGTCGAGCATCCGGCCCGTTTCCTTGCGCTGCACGACGACGTCGTTCAACGCGATAGCCGCACTCAGGGTGCTTGTCCCGCGCAGGATGCGGGCCGAGACCAGCAGCCTCGATTCCTGCGTGTAATGCCCCTGCAGGACCTGGCCGACGCTGTCGAGCATCTCGTTCGGCGTGATGTCCGCGAGGAAGCCGAGTCGGCCCCGGTTGACGCCCAGCAGCGGTACGCCCTGGCTCTGCGCGAGCCCCGCCGCATAGAGCATGGTGCCGTCGCCGCCGACCGCGATGATCAGTTCGGCGTGGCGGGAGATCGTCTTCTCGGAAACCTGTCGCGCGGGCAGTTCCGCTGCTATGTCGCGGACGGCGATGACGTCGACGCCGGCGGCGGACATGTGCTCGGCCAGGAGCGACATCGGCTCCGCGACGCGGGGATCGTCATTGCGGCCGACGATCGCGATCGTTTTGAACATCAGGCTCATTACGGGGTTGAACTCAGTTCCGGCGGGCCGATCAAATCCGGAAGGCGGTGGGTGAAACCGGATTGTTGCAGACCCTTGACCGGCCGCCAAGCCGTTGCTAGCGTGCGTAAAGGCCGGGAGTCGACCCGGAAGCGTCCAAATTTCTGTCGTGAAATCAATGGCATCTGAATCCGCACAGGGACTTCCCAGCGAACGAGCACAACATGTGCTGAAGGTGCTCATTCAGCGCTATATCCGCGACGGGCAACCGGTCGGTTCGCGCACGCTCTCCAAGGAGTCCGGCCTCGACCTGAGTCCCGCGACGATCCGGAACATCATGTCGGATCTCGAGGACCTGGGCCTCATCGCTGCGCCGCACACATCGGCGGGCAGAATACCTACGCAGCGCGGCTATCGGCTCTTCGTCGACACGCTGGTCCGATTCAAGCCGGTCCGTGACCGGGAGGTCAAGGAACTCCAGCACCGCATCGTCGGGCAGGATGCCGACACGGATTCGCTCGCGAAAGGTGTCTCGGACATGCTGTCGCGCATAACGAGCCTTGCCGGCGTCATCACGACGCCCAAGGGCCAGCACGCGGTACTGCGGCAGATCGAATTCCTGCCACTATCGGAGCACAGGATACTCGCGATCCTGGTGATCAATGACCGGGAGGTGCAGAACAGGATCCTGTACATGGAAGGCACCTACACGTCGAGCGAATTGCAGCAGGCCGCCAATTTCATCAACGAAAACTATGCCGGCGCGGAACTTTCAGATGTGCGGGACCGGCTGGTGAGTGATCTCGAGAAAATTCGCGACTCGATGAACCAGGCAATGCTGGACATCGTGTCGGTTGCCCAGTCTGCAATGGCAGGGGCGACCCGCCAGCGGCCGGAACTCGTCGTGGCCGGGCAGCGCAACCTGATGGATTTCGCGGAGCTGTCCGACATCGAGACCCTGCGGCGGCTGTTCGACGCCTTTTCGCAACAGCACCTGATGATCGACCTGCTCGACCGCTCGATCAACGCGTCGGGCGTGCAGATATTCATCGGGCAGGAGTCCGGCTACAGCATCCTCGACGACTGCAGCGTCGTAAGCGCACCGTACCGCGCGGCTGACGGATCGATCGGCGTGCTCGGCGTCATCGGTCCGACGCGCATGGCATATGACCGCGTCGTGCCCATCGTAGAGGTGACCGCCCGCCTGCTCGGATCCGCCCTGAATTCGGTGGATTAGGCGCGACGAAAGCCCGCCGGCGATCTTGATATTTGCCGGCGAACCCCCACACTCCCCACATCCTGACGACGGCGTCTGGCCTCCGGGCCCGATGCGGCGATGACTTTTTGACCGAAAGAGGCCCGACATGACAGGAAAGCCCGAGCGCGACGCGAACGCTCAGACGACCGAAATGCCTGAAAACGGCAGTGCGGCCGAGGCCGCGGCGGAAGCCGGCGTTGCCGGGAACGCGCAGGGAGAGACACCGCAGGACCTCGTGGCCGCGGCGGAGGCGCGCGCGGCCGAGAACTGGGACAAGTACCTGCGCGCGGTGGCCGAACTCGACAACTACCGCAAACGTGCGGCGCGCGACCTGGAAAACGCCCACAAGTTCGCGGTAGAGCGATTCGCGCGGGAAATTCTCGCGGTGAGCGACAGCCTGGAACTGGGAATAGCCGCCGGGGCCGAGGCCGATTCCGGGGTCATGCTGGACGGCATGCTGGCTACGCTGAAACTCCTGCAGCAAACCCTGGAGCAGTTCGGGATCGCCGTTGTCGATCCACTCGGCGAACCCTTCGATCCCGAGTTCCACGAGGCGATGACCATGCAGCCATCGGCCGATGCCGAGCCAGGGTCGGTACTTACGGTGTTCCAGAAGGGCTATACGCTGAACGGGCGACTGCTGAGGCCGGCACGCGTTGTCGTGGCCCGGGCGCCGGCGGAGCAGGGCGGGGGCGGCACCGACGGCGCTTGAAACAGGCCCGGCAATCCCCACCTAGCAATCAACCAGTTTCGGAACCCATAGATTCGGAGACACAAGACCATGGGCAAGATCATCGGAATCGACCTCGGTACGACGAACTCCTGCGTTGCCGTAATGGAGGGCGACAAGGCAAAAGTCATCGAAAACAGCGAGGGCGATCGCACGACGCCTTCGATCGTTGCATTCGGCAAGGACGGCGACGTCCTCGTCGGCCAGTCGGCGAAGCGACAGGCTGTCACGAACCCGCGTAACACGCTTTTTGCGGTCAAGCGGTTGATTGGCCGCCGTTTCGAGGACGAGGTCGTCAAGCGCGACATCGACATGGTGCCTTACAAGATCGTCAAGGCGGACAACGGCGATGCCTGGGTCGAAGCCAATGGCAAGGCGATGGCTCCGCCGGAAATCTCCGCCAGGGTCTTGATGAAGATGAAAAAGACCGCCGAGGACTATCTCGGTGAGCCGGTTACAGAAGCCGTGGTGACGGTTCCGGCCTACTTCAACGACTCGCAGCGCCAGGCCACCAAGGATGCAGGCAGGATCGCCGGTCTCGAGGTCAAGCGCATCATCAACGAGCCGACGGCGGCAGCGCTGGCCTATGGCATGGACAAGCGGCGCGGCGACCAGAAGATTGCCGTTTACGACCTCGGCGGCGGCACCTTCGATATTTCCATTATCGAGATTGCCGAAGTCGACGGTGAGCACCAGTTCGAGGTGCTCGCGACGAATGGCGACACCTTCCTCGGCGGCGAAGACTTCGACCTTCGAATCATCGAGTACCTGGCAAAGGAATTCGAACGGGAAAGCGGCGTCGACATCCGCAGGGATCCGCTCGCCATGCAGCGCCTCAAGGAGGCCGCGGAAAAGGCCAAGATCGAGTTGTCTTCGGGCCAGCAGACCGAGGTCAACCTGCCGTACATAACGGCGGATGCCAGCGGTCCGAAGCATCTCAATATCAAGCTGACCCGCGCGAAGCTCGAGTCCCTGGTGGAGGAGTTGATTTCACGGACGATCGGTCCGTGCAAGACGGCGCTGAAAGACGCCGGAATGAAAGTCAGCGAGATCGACGACGTGATCCTCGTTGGCGGGCAGACCCGCATGCCGAAGGTGCAGGATGAAGTGCGGAGCTTCTTCGGCAGGGAGCCGCGCAAGGACGTCAACCCCGACGAAGCGGTTGCGCTCGGTGCAGCGATCCAGGGCGGCGTGCTGGCCGGTGAAGTCAAGGACGTGCTGCTGCTCGACGTAACGCCCCTTTCGCTCGGCATCGAGACTCTCGGCGGCGTGATGACGAAGCTTATCGAGAAGAACACGACCATCCCGGCAAACGCTCACCAGGTGTTCTCGACCGCCGATGACAACCAGACGGCAGTGACCATTCACGTGCTGCAGGGAGAGCGCGAGCGGGCGCAGGACAACAAATCGCTGGGGCGATTCGACCTGGCAGACATTCCACCGGCGCCGCGCGGCATGCCGCAGGTCGAAGTGACCTTCGACATCGATGCCAACGGAATCCTGAACGTATCCGCCAAGGACAAGGCAACCGGCAAGAGCCAGAACATCATCATCAAGGCATCGAGCGGCCTGTCCGACGACGAAATCGACCGCATGGTGTCGGATGCGGAGGCGCATGCCGAGGAAGACCGGAAGTTCCGGGAACTCGTCGACACTCGCAACAAGGCAGACAGCCTGATGCACGCGGCCGAGAAGACGTTGAAGGATCTCGGCGAAAAGGCGAGCAGCGAGGAGCGGCACAAGGTCGAGTCGGCGATTTCGGACCTGAAATCCGTGCTGAAGAGCGATGACAAGGCGGCAATCGAGGCCAAGACCAACGCACTGGCCGAGGCATCGGCCGCGATCGCGCAGAAGCTCTATGCCGAGCAATCGGCAGAGGGCGGCGCGGCGGGCGCTTCGACCTCCGGCGAAGGCAAGGCCGACGACGTGGTCGACGCCGAGTTCGAGGAAGTCGACGACGACAAGAAGGGCGAGTAAGAGCCCGCGGACAGGGTGCGTTCAGACAGGCCGGGTACCGGGAGGTGCCCGGCCGTTTGCGCGAACTCACCGGGTAGTCGGCGAACGACCCGGGTCCGTGGACAGCGGGTAGTTTTTGGGGACACCGGGCAGGCGGCAATCCAGACATGGCCAAACGTGACTACTACGAAGTGCTCGGTGTAAAGCGCAACGCGCCGGGTGACGAGATCAAAAAGGCGTACAGGCGTCTGGCGATGAAATTTCATCCCGACCGCAACAGGGACGATGCCGACGCCGAGTCGAAATTCAAGGAGGTCAAGGAAGCCTACGAGGTCCTGATCGACTCCGACAAGCGAGCCGCTTACGACCAGTTCGGTCACGATGGTGTTCGCAGCGGCGCCGGATTCGGTGGCGGCGGTTTCAATGCAGAGGGGTTTGCCGACATATTCGGTGACGTGTTCGGCGACATCTTCGGCGGGGGACGCCGGAGCAGCCAGGTTTTCCGCGGCGCGGATCTCGGCTACGAGCTGCGGCTCGACCTCGAGCAGGCCGTGCGCGGCGACAGCGTCACTATCGATGTGCCCACGCAGGTGCCTTGCGACGAGTGCAGCGGCAGCGGGGCCCGCAAGGGCTCCGACCCGGTCAAGTGTTCGACCTGCGGAGGTGCAGGCCAGGTCCGGATGCAGCAGGGCTTTTTCTCGATCCAGCAAACCTGCCCGGCCTGCAAGGGTGCCGGTACCGTAATCAGCGATCCCTGCGCCAAGTGCCATGGCCGCGGCAGGGTGGCAAAGACCAGGACGCTCTCGGTCAAGGTGCCCGCCGGCGTGGACGATGGCGATCGTATCCGCCTGTCCGGCGAGGGTGAGGCCGGCCGGAACGGTGGACCGCCGGGCGACCTGTATGTCGAGATCCGGGTAAATCCCCACAAGCTGTTCACGCGAGAGGGGGCGGACCTCACCTGCGAGGTGCCGATCAGCATAGCGGCCGCGACGCTGGGCGGCGAGGTCGAGCTGCCGACGCTCGACGGACACGTGTCGCTCAAGATCCCGGCCGGCACGCAATCCGGCAAGGTCTTCCGGCTGCGCGGCAAGGGCGTGACGACGGTTCGCGATCGGCGCGTCGGCGACCTCTATGCCAAGGTGGCCGTGGAGACCCCCGTGCACCTGACGGAGGAGCAGAAAGCCCTGCTGCGCCGTTTCGACGAGTCGCTGCAGTCCGGCGGCGAACGCCACAGCCCGCGGGCTGGCGGCTGGCTCGACACGGTCAAGCGCTTCTTCGACCGCATCAAGCAGTAAATCCTGTCCGCGGACTGTGGCACCGCGACGGCAGAGCCAGTAAACTACGCCGGGCCAGCGAACCGGCTGACGAATACCCGAGCGGAAGGCATGCGCCCTTCCGCTTTTGTGCATCTAGAGGATGCATCGCACGCCGGACGGCCAGGATTCACAGCATAACCGGGGTTCGATCTTGACCACGCCCGCAGTACTGGCACTGGAAGACGGGACAGTCTTCCAAGGCATATCAGTAGGTTACGATGGCAAGACCATCGGCGAGGTGGTATTCAATACCGCGATGACCGGCTACCAGGAGATCCTCACGGACCCTTCCTACTGCCGCCAGATAGTGACCCTGACCTACCCGCACATCGGCAATACCGGCACGAACAGCGAGGACATGGAGGCATCAAAGGTGCACGCCTCCGGTCTGATCATCCGCGATGCCTCGATCGTGAACAGCAGCTGGCGCAGCGAGCGGGGCTTCCGCGAATTCCTGCGGCAGGGCAAGACCGTCGCTATTGCGGACATCGATACGCGCAAGCTGACGCGGATACTGCGGGAAAAAGGTGCCCAGTCCGGGTGCATCATGGCAGGCAACGTCGACGCCAAGCTCGCAGTCCAGCATGCCCGGAAGTTTCCGGGCATTGCCGGCATGGACCTGGCGAAGTTCGTCACGACCGACAAGGCCTACCAGTGGTGCCATGGCACGACGTTCGGGCGCCGTAACCGCGTAATGAGCCGGCGGATTGCGCCTTATCACGTCGTCGCGTACGACTTCGGCATCAAGCGCAACATCATGCGGCTGTTGTCCGATTTCGATTGCAGGTTGACCGTGGTGCCGGCGACGACCACTGCGGAGGAGGCGCTGGCGCTGACGCCGGACGGCATCTTCCTTTCCAACGGCCCGGGCGATCCCGAGCCGTGCGAGTATGCAATCGACGCCATCCGGGGCTTCCTGGATAAATCGATTCCGGTATTCGGCATCTGCCTCGGCCACCAGCTGCTGGCGCTGGCTGCAGGAGCCAGGACCGTCAAGATGAAGTTCGGTCACCATGGTGCAAACCATCCGGTGGTCGACATCGGCACGGGGCGCGTCGTCATTACGAGCCAGAACCATGGCTTCGCCGTCGACGAGGAGTCGTTGCCGCCCGAGGTGGTTCCGACCCACCGCTCGCTGTTCGACGGCAGCCTGCAGGGCCTCGCATTCAGGGACAAACCCGCGTACAGCTTCCAGGGGCACCCCGAGGCCAGCCCGGGTCCGCACGACGGGCTGTACCTGTTCGAGCGCTTTCTGCAGGACATGGATAACGCCAAGCGAGCCGGCCTGAAGAGAGCCCTGGCGGTTCGATAGAAAGATATAAAAAAACAGTTAATTAGAGAATTTTCTTAAAGTAGATTTCGCTTAGCGGGCAAGGCCCCGCCGAGCCGGGCCAGTCTGAGTCATGCCGAAACGAACCGACATCGAAAGCATCCTGATCATCGGCGCGGGACCGATAGTCATCGGTCAGGCCTGCGAGTTCGATTATTCAGGCACCCAGGCCTGCAAAGCCCTCAAGGAGGAGGGTTACCGGGTGATCCTGGTCAATTCGAACCCGGCGACGATCATGACGGATCCCGAGACCGCGGACGCCATATATATAGAACCGGTGCACTGGAAGGCGCTGGAGCAGATCATCGCGAAGGAGCGGCCGGACGCGCTGTTGCCGACGATGGGCGGCCAGACCAGCCTGAACTGTGCGCTGGACCTCGTTCGGGAGGGCGTGCTGGACAAGTACGACGTCGAGCTGATAGCCGCGTCCCGCGAAGCGATCGACATGGCGGAGGACCGGGAGCAGTTCCGCGACGCCATGCAGGAGATCGGGCTGGAGGTGCCGCGGGCGGACCTTGCCCATTCGCTGGAGGAGGCCCTGGCGAAGCAGCCGGCGATCGGTTTTCCGACCATCATCCGGCCGTCCTTCACGCTGGGCGGCACCGGTGGCGGCATCGCATACAACCTCGAGGAGTTTGAGCAGATCGTCAGCCACGGCATCGAGATGTCGCCGACGAATGAGGTGCTGCTCGAGGAATCCGTCATCGGCTGGAAAGAATTCGAGATGGAGGTCGTGCGCGATCGCAACGACAACTGCATTATCGTGTGCTCGATCGAAAATTTCGACGCAATGGGTGTGCACACGGGCGACTCGATCACCGTGGCGCCGGCGCAAACGCTGACCGACAAGGAATACCAGCGCATGCGGGATGCCTCGATCGACGTGTTACGCAAGATCGGAGTCGAGACCGGCGGATCCAACGTCCAGTTCGCGGTCAATCCCAAGGATGGTCGCCTCGTCGTCATCGAGATGAACCCACGAGTATCGCGATCATCCGCGCTTGCATCGAAGGCGACCGGCTTCCCGATTGCCAAGGTCGCGGCGAAACTCGCGGTCGGTTACACGCTCGACGAGTTGCGCAACGAGATTACCGGTGGGCAGACGCCTGCCTCCTTCGAGCCGACAATCGATTACGTCGTCACCAAGATCCCGCGATTCACTTTCGAGAAATTCCCGGGTGCCAATACGCGCCTGACCACCCAGATGAAATCGGTGGGCGAGGTCATGGCGATGGGGCGCACCTTCCAGGAGTCGCTGCAGAAGGCTCTGCGCGGGCTCGAGACGGGCGTGACGGGCCTGGACGAGCGCGTCCGGTCCATGACCACCGATACCGACAAGGACCAGCTGCGGCACGAGCTGCGACATCCCGGGCCGGAAAGGATACTTTACCTGGCGGACGCCCTGCGCCACGGCTATACGGTCGAGGATGCCGCATCGATTTCCGGAGTCGACCCCTGGTTCGTTGCGCAGCTCGCAGACCTGGTCGAAGAGGAGCAGGCACTGCGGGACAAGCCGCTGGCGGCAATCGACAAGCCGACCATGCGGCGTCTGAAGCGTAAGGGCTTCTCGGATGCGCGAATTGCGAAGCTGGTGAAGGTCAAGGAACCGGCGGTCCGGAAGAAGCGCCTGGAATTCGGTCTGCGGCCCGTGTTCAAGCGTGTCGATACCTGTGCGGCCGAGTTCGCGACAACGACGGCGTACCTGTACTCGACCTACGAGGACGAGTGCGAGTCGAACCCCTCCGATCGCGACAAGATCATGATCCTGGGCGGTGGACCCAACCGGATCGGGCAGGGCATCGAGTTCGATTACTGCTGCGTGCACGCCTCGCTCGCGCTGCGCGAATCGGGTTACGAGACGATCATGGTCAATTGCAACCCGGAGACGGTATCCACGGATTTCGACACGTCGGATCGCCTGTATTTCGAGTCGCTGACCTTCGAAGACGTCATGGAGATCATCGACAGGGAAAAGCCGAAAGGCGTGATCGTCCAGTACGGCGGACAGACGCCGCTCAAGCTGGCCCGCGACCTGGAAGCCGCCGGTGCGCCGATCATCGGCACGTCCCCCGACTCGATTGATCTGGCCGAAGACCGCGAGCGCTTCCAGAAACTGGTCGACCGGCTCGGGCTCCGGCAGCCGCCGAACAGCACGGCGCGGAGCCGCGAGGAGGCTCTGTCGATGGGCGCCGACGTCGGCTATCCGCTCGTCGTGCGGCCGTCCTACGTGCTGGGCGGACGCGCCATGGAAATCGTGCACGGCGACGACGACCTCGCGGCCTACATGGAGGCCGCGATCAGCGTCTCGAACGAGAGCCCCGTGCTGCTCGACAGGTTCCTCGACCTCGCGACCGAGGTCGACGTGGACATCGTATCCGACGGCGAGCGGGTCCTGGTCGGGGGCATCATGGAGCATATCGAGCAGGCGGGCGTGCATTCGGGCGACTCCGGCTGCTCGCTGCCGCCATACAGCCTGTCCAAGGAGACCCAGGAGCAGCTTATCGTCCAGGTGGTCGCGCTTGCGAAGGGGTTGAAGGTCATCGGGTTGATGAATACGCAGTTCGCAATCCAGAACAACGTCATCTACCTGCTCGAGGTAAATCCGCGCGCATCGCGAACCGTTCCCTTCGTTTCGAAGGCGACCGGCGTACCGCTCGCGAAGATCGCGGCCCGGGCCATGGTGGGCGAGAGCCTCGCCGACCAGGGCTTTGTGAACCAGCGCTTCCCGCCCTATTTTTCGGTCAAGGAATCGGTTTTTCCGTTCATCAAGTTCGCCGGAGCAGACCCGATACTCGGCCCGGAAATGAAGTCGACGGGCGAGGTAATGGGCACCGGCCGATCATTTGGCGAGGCATACGCGAAGGCCCAGCTGGCGTCCGGCGTGGTCCTGCCGCGCAGCGGCAACGCGCTGCTGAGCGTGCGCGACCGGGACAAGGTCGGACTCGTGAAGCTGGCCCGGATACTCGTCGAGCGCGGATTTGATATCGTTGCGACGCATGGCACTGCCAGGGCGCTCGCCGAAGCCGGCGTCCAGTGCCGCCGGGCGAACAAGGTAAGGGAAGGACGACCCCACATCGTCGATATGATCAAGAACGGAGAAATCTCGCTTATCGTGAACACGACCGAGGGCAAACGCGCAATCCAGGAATCGCAGTCGATTCGGGCCGAGGCGGTCCGCAAGAACGTGACCTATTACACGACGCTGGCTGCCGCCCATGCGACCCTGTCTGCGCTCGAGCATATCGACGACGGTGACGTGAACCGACTGCAGGATCTGCACAGGGAGGTTGCAGCATGAGCAAGGTACCGATGACTGTCCGCGGTGCGGAACTGTTGCGCGAGGAACTCAAGAGACTCAAGAGCGAGGACAGGCCGGCGGTCATCAAGGCGATCGCAGAAGCCCGGGCGCACGGTGACCTGAAGGAGAATGCCGAGTATCACGCCGCGAAGGAGCAGCAGGGTTTCATCGAAGGCCGAATCAAGGAAATCGAGAGCAAACTGTCGAACATCCAGGAAATCGACGTTACCGCTATCGACGCCAAGGGAAAGGTGGTCTTCGGGAGTACGGTCGAACTACTGGATATCGATTCGAACCAGGAAACCGTTTACAAGATCGTCGGCGAGGATGAGGCTGACATCAAGACTGGCCTGATTTCGTATTCGTCGCCGATTGCCCGGGCGCTCATCGGCAAGACAGTCGGGGACGAGATCCGGTTTGCCGCTCCCGGCGGAGACCGAAACTACGAGATCATCGATATCCGTTACGAGTAGGCGCCGACAGGAATGCGCGCTACAGCGGCAGCGGTAGCTTGGGCTCGTCTTCGTTGCGGCGGTAGATGAGTGCAACGTTGCCGATTCGGGTAACGAGTTCGGCGTCGCCTTGCCGGCACAGCTCGGAAATGATGTCGTCGCGTGCCTGCCGGTCGCCGGCCCTGATGCGCACCTTGACAAGTTCGTGGTGCCGGATGGTCTGGTCAAACTCCTTCAAGACGGCGTCCGACAGGCCGGCGTCGCCGACCATGACGACGGGCTTCAGCTGGTGGCCCATGCCGCGGAGGAACTTTTTCTGGGATTCGGTAAGCATGATGGCGAGTGATTCTAGCAGCGCTTGCGCCGGGGCAGGTACAGGTTGCCGGCCCGGGGCGCCCCTGTGACGTCCCCCCGGCGCAGCAGCGGGTCCTGGCGCGAGCGGCAGGAAAAGGACCCGTATGTCCGGAAGGCACGCAAGGAAGGCTGGCGCTCGCGTGCCGTTTTCAAGCTGGAGGAGATCGATCGGCGCGAAAAGCTGCTGCGGCCGGGGATGATCTGCGTGGACCTGGGCGCCGCCCCCGGCGGCTGGAGCCAGTACGTCACCGAACGCCTGCAGGGCAGGGCCCGCATCCTCGCGGTCGACCTGCTGGCCATGGATGCGCTGCCAGCCGTGGAGTTCCTGCAGGGCGACTTCACCGAGGAGAGCGTCGCGGCGGAGCTGCTGGAACGGCTCGGCGAGGATCGGGCTGACCTTGTATTAAGTGATATGGCACCCAATATCAGCGGGACCAAGGCGGTCGACCAGCCGCGGTCCGTTTACCTGGCCGAGCTGGCGCTCGACCTCGCACGGCAGGTACTGAAGCCAGGCGGAGATTTCGTGTGCAAGCTGTTCCAGGGCGAGGGTACGGATGCGTTTATTGCCGAGGTCCGGCGATCCTTCGGCAAGGTCCGCGCCATCAAGCCGCGTGCCTCCCGATCGGGGAGCAGTGAGATCTACTTGGTAGCCAGAAACTATCGGCTATAGTACTGTCTAACTTTAGACCGAGTCTAAATGGTGCCCTGCCAGGGTTGCCTCGCGGAGTGACCGCGGGGATGATCGGGTGACGGAGCCGGAGTAAGGATCAACGTGAACGACCTGACCAAGAACATCCTGGTATTCATCGTAATTATTGTTGTGCTCCTGTCGGTGGTGCAGGGGCTCAGCGGCGTCAGCGGCCCGCCCGCGGAAAAGCAGGAGTACTCGGAATTCCTGAAACAGGTCAGGTCCGGGCGCGTCCAGCGCGTGGTCTTCAAGGGCCAGCGTATCGACTTTGGCGACCGGACGCCGCTCGAGTACTACACGATCAGCCCGGAGACCGACAACAACGCTCTGATCGGCATCCTCGAAGACAACAACGTCCGGTTTACCGCCGAGGAGCCCGAATCGCAGAGCCTGATCGGGCAGCTCCTGATCAGTTCGTTCCCGATACTGCTGCTGATCGGCGTCTGGATCTATTTCATGCGCCAGATGCAGGGCGGCGGCAGCGGCCGGGGTGCCATGTCTTTCGGCAAGAGCAAGGCGCGGCTGCTGGGGGAGGACCAGGTCGGCGTGACGTTCGCCGACGTCGCCGGCGTCGAAGAGGCCAAGCAGGAAGTGGCCGAGATCGTCGACTTCCTGCGCGACCCGAGCAAGTTCCAGCGCCTCGGCGGCAAGATCCCGAAGGGTGTCCTGATGGTGGGTCCGCCGGGTACCGGCAAGACCCTGCTGGCGAAGGCGATCGCGGGCGAGGCCAAGGTGCCGTTCTTCACGATCTCCGGTTCGGATTTCGTCGAGATGTTCGTCGGCGTAGGCGCATCCCGTGTGCGCGACATGTTCGACCAGGCCAAGAAGCAGGCGCCCTGCATTATCTTCATTGACGAGCTCGATGCCGTGGGCCGCCATCGCGGCGCCGGCCTGGGCGGTGGTCACGACGAACGCGAGCAGACGCTGAACCAGATGCTCGTCGAAATGGACGGTTTCGAGGGTAGCGAAGGAATCATCGTAATCGCCGCAACCAACCGGCCGGACGTGCTCGATCCCGCGCTGCTTCGTCCCGGGCGGTTCGATCGCCAGGTTGTCGTACCCCTGCCGGATATTCGCGGCCGCGAGCAGATCCTGAAGGTACACATGCGCAAGGTGCCGCTCAGCGAGGACGTCGAACCGGGGATCATTGCCCGCGGAACGCCTGGTTTTTCGGGCGCGGACCTGGCCAACCTGGTCAACGAGGCGGCCCTGTTTGCGGCGCGTGGCAACAAGCGCGTCGTCAGCATGGATGAGTTCGAGCGCGCCAAGGATAAGATCATGATGGGCGCCGAGCGTCGCTCGATGGTGATGAGCGAGAAGGAGAAGCTCAACACGGCCTACCACGAGGCAGGGCACGCGATCGTCGGATACTGCGTTCCGGATCACGATCCTGTTCACAAGGTCACGATCATTCCGCGCGGGCGCGCGCTCGGTGTGACGATGTACCTGCCGGAAGAGGACAAATACAGCATTTCGAAGGAAAAGCTCGAAAGCAATATTTCGGCGCTGTTCGGTGGCCGCATCGCCGAGGAGCTGACGCTCGGCCCGAACGGTGTCACGACCGGTGCGTCGAACGACATCGAGCGGGCGACCGACATTGCGCGCAACATGGTGACGAAGTGGGGTCTGTCCGAAAAACTCGGTCCGCAGACCTATAGCGAGGACGACGGCGAGGTTTTCCTCGGCCGGTCCGTAACGCAGCACAAGCAGGTGTCGGACGTCACCGTGCACACGATCGACGAGGAAGTTCGCAAGATCATCGATCGAAATTACGATCGTGCCAAGAACATTCTCAAGGAGCACGAGGAAAAGCTGCACACGATGGCCAAGGCGCTGGTCAAGTACGAGACAATCGACTATGTGCAGGTCAAGGACATCATGGAAGGGCGGGAGCCGCGGCCTCCGGAAGGATGGGAGGATATGGGCAGCTCGCGGAAGACCGGCGGCAAGGCGCCCGGGGAAGAGTCTCCAGGCGCGATCGGCGGGCCCGTCAGCGAACACTGACGAGACCGCCCGGGCCGGCATGCGGCATTAATTCGACGGCAGCCTTGAGGCTGCCGTCTTTGTTTTGGCTTACTTGCATTCGATGCGGCTGAATCTCGGCAGGCAAACGCTCGACCTCGGCTCGCCCAGGGTCATGGGTATCGTCAACGTGACGCCGGACTCCTTTTCGGACCCCGGCAGGCATCTGGCGAGCGACTCTGCCCTGGAGGCAGCGCTGCGGATGCTCGACGAGGGGGCCGCGATCATCGACATCGGCGGCGAGTCGACTCGCCCGGGTTCGACGCCCGTGCCGGCGGCGGTGCAGCTGGAACGTATCCTGCCGGTCATCGAGGGATTACGGCGCGAATCCGGCGCGCCGATCGCGGTCGATACCGGCAACGCCGTCGTGATGAGCGCCGCTGTGGCGGCCGGTGCCGACATGATCAACGACGTTTATGCGCTGCAGCAGCCGGGTGCGCTGGAGGCAGCCGCCGTGTCCGGCGCCGGCATCTGCCTGATGCACATGCGAGGTCGGCCGGCCACGATGCAGGACGCGCCGAGTTACGACAGGCTGCCGGGTGACGTCGTGGCCTTCTTGTCCGACCGGGTCCGAGCCTGCCGGGCGGCCGGCATTGCCGATGACCGGCTGGTGGTCGATCCGGGATTCGGTTTCGGCAAGACCGACGAGCACAACCTCGTCCTGCTGGCCGGGCTCGGCGAACTCCGAGCCCTCGGGTTGCCGGTGCTGGTCGGCCTGTCGCGGAAGGGTACGCTGGGCCGGCTGACCGGGCGGCGTGTGGACGAAAGGCTGGCGGCCGGCGTGGCCGCCGCCGTCCTGGCCGTCGAGCGAGGCGCCAGTATTGTAAGGACGCACGATGTCGCCGCCACCGTCGATGCGCTTAAAATAGCCGCGGCGGTGCTGGCGAGGGCCGGCGGCAGCGGGCGCGACTGAGCAGCCGGAACGGGCGGCCCAGGGACACGTTAACCAGGGACGAGACATGGGAAAGCAGTATTTCGGGACTGACGGTGTACGCGGCGAAGTCGGGACGGATCCGATGACCGCGGATTTTGCGTTGCGGCTCGCCAGCGCCGCGGCGCAGGTCCTGGTGCCGGAGGGTGGCACCGTTCTGATCGGCAAGGACACCCGTCTGTCGGGTTACATGTTCGAGGCGGCGCTCGAGGCCGGCTTCGTGGCCGCCGGGGCCGATGTCCTGATGCTGGGGCCGCTGCCGACCCCCGGCATCGCGTACCTGAACCAGGTCTTCAGGGCGGATCTCGGCGTCGTCATCAGCGCCTCGCACAACCCGTACCATGACAACGGCATCAAGTTTTTCGACGGCGCCGGGGCGAAGCTGACCGATGAGGTCGAACTCGAGATCGAGCGCTACCTCGAACAGCCGGCCATAACAAGGGAATCGGGCAAGCTCGGCAAGGCGAAACGGATCGATTCCGCGCGTGACCGTTACCAGGAGTTCTGCACGTCGACGTTTCCCAAAGGGCGGAATCTCGACGGCATCAAGATCGTTTTCGACGGCGCGAACGGTGCGGCCTACAAGGTCGGCCCCAGGGCGCTGAACGCGCTCGGCGCCGAGGTCATTACGATCGGGTGTTCGCCGAACGGCCGCAACATCAACGCGGGCTGTGGATCCACGGAGCCAGGCCTGCTGCAGCAAACGGTTCCCGCGGTGCAGGCGCAAGCCGGCATAGCGCTGGATGGCGATGGCGACCGCGTCGTGATGGTCGATGAGCGGGGCGGGATCATCGATGGCGACCAGTTACTCTACATCCTTGCCACGGCGCGCAAGGCTGCCGGAAGCCTCGAGGGCCCGGTGGTCGGTACGGTGATGAGCAACCTGGGTCTCGAACATGCGCTGACCCGGCAGGAAATCCGCTTCCTGCGCGCGGCCGTGGGCGACCGGTACGTGCTGGAGGCCCTGCGGGAACACGGTGGGGTCCTGGGCGGCGAGACCTCCGGTCACATGATACTGCTGGACCAGACGACGACCGGCGACGGCCTGATCAGCGCACTGCAGGTGCTCGCCGTCATGGAGTCGACCGGCAGGCCGCTCTCGGAGCTGGCCGCGGGCATGCCGAAGTACCCGCAGCGCCTGGTCAACGTCCGCACCCGGGCGCGCATCGACCTGGCGGGGTCCTCCGCCATACAGGCCGCGGTCCGCGAGGCCGAACACCGGCTGGCAAAGTCCGGCCGGGTCGTGCTGCGCGCATCGGGCACGGAGCCTGTCATCCGCGTCATGGTCGAGGGAGAAGACGAGCACCTGGTGCTGCATCTCGCCGAGCAGCTCGCGGCCGTCGTCGCCGAGGCAGCTACCTGATTTTGCAGCGAATGCGGGAAAATCCGCGTTGATTTGCTGCGTGGGCCCCGGTATCCTTGCGCGCCTTTTAGTCCGTCCCGTAACGGGAGCCACCCATGCGAGACCTGCTGATTGCCGGAAACTGGAAGATGAACGGCAGTTCCGCCATGAGCGCCGAGCTGGTCGACGGCATTCTGGCAGGGATGCCGGCCGCTGCGGGCATCCGGATGCTGGTCTGCCCGCCGTTCCCTTACCTGGCGCTGGTCGCCGGCAAGGTGGCCGGCACACGGCTGATGCTGGGCGCGCAGACTGTCTCGGAGCACGAATCCGGGGCGTTTACCGGCGAGGTCTCGGTGTCGATGCTGCAGGATAACGGTTGCCGGTACGTGATCGTCGGTCACTCCGAGCGCCGGTCCCTGCTGGGCGAGAGCAGCGACGTGGTTGCGGCCAAGTTCGGCGCGGCCCGGTCGGCTGGCCTGGTACCGATACTTTGCGTCGGTGAAACGCTCGACGATCGCGAGGCGGGCCGCACCGAGGCGGTCATCGCGGAGCAACTCGGCGCGGTCGTGGACGCGCACGGTGCAACGGCCTTTCGCGACGCGGTCATCGCCTATGAGCCGGTGTGGGCGATAGGGACCGGCCGGACGGCCACGCCCGACCAGGCGCAGGCCGTGCACGCCTACATTCGTGGGACGCTGGCGGCTCTCGACGCATCTGTGGCGAAGGCTGTGCAGATACTTTATGGCGGGAGCGTAAAAGGCGACAATGCCGCTGCGCTGTTTGCGATGCGCGACATCGACGGCGGGCTGATTGGCGGCGCGTCGCTGAAAGCGGCTGATTTTCTGGCGATCGCCCAGGGGGCGGTCGCGGCGAGGAATTGAGGAACACATGACGACTATTCATACGGTGGTGCTCAGCGCCCATACACTGATCGCTTTGCTGATCATCATCCTGGTGCTGCTCCAGAGGGGCAAGGGTGCCGAGGCCGGTGCGGCCTTCGGCGCAGGGGCGTCGGGCACCGTGTTCGGCGCGCGCGGTTCGTCGAGTTTCTTCTCGAGGGCCACGGCGATCATGGCGACGGCGTTTTTCGCATCCAGCCTGGCGCTGGCGTACATGAGCAGCCAGACCGGTGCGGCCCCGGAAAGCCTCATCGAGACGGCACCTGCCGTCGAGATCGAGGCAACGACCGAAGCGCTGCCGGGCGACCTGCCGGAAATGCCCGCCATCGAGGAACTCGGGCCGGCTGACGCGCCGGCGGAGACCGACGCGCAGGCCGAAATGCCGTCCCTCGAGCCGCTGCCGGAGCCCGATTCGGCGGAGTCGTCGGGCGAGTCGCCCCGGTAAGCGATTGCGCTGTGCCGGTCGCGTGGCGGCCGATTAAGAGTAGAATTGCGGGTCCCGGCCGGGCGCATCGTCGCGCCAGACCGGAGGTGTTGCAGGGCATTGCTCTGGTGGTGGAATTGGTAGACACGCTGTCTTGAGGGGGCAGTGGCGTGAGCCGTGCGAGTTCGAGTCTCGCCCAGAGCACCAACCCTGACGTGAAACGACAAACCCGGGTACCCGACCCGGATTTCTGAGATCGCGCCGCCGCTCTTGTGTGCCTTCGTCACCGAGTCGGCGGATATGCTGGCCCCGCGGTGGCCGACCGTCGCTGTGGCACCGGCAGACGGTTGCAATCGCATGCCGCAAACCTCCTGCGAATTCTTTGCCGCGGGGGTGTTTTCTGCGATACCCGGGCTGATACAATCACGCGCTGATCCAGGTATCAGCCTTCTTAGCAGCCGGTTACCCTCCTGACATGCTCGAAAATTATCTGCCGATACTGATCTTCCTCGGCATTGCCGCCTTGGTAGGGCTGGTGTTGATGGGGCTTGGCTTTCTTTTCGGTCGTGGCGAAAAAGACGCCGAAAAATTGTCCGCCTACGAGTGCGGCTTCGAACCATTCGAGGACACGCGGATGAAGTTTGACGTCCGCTACTACCTCGTCGCCATACTCTTCATTATTTTCGACCTCGAAATCGCTTTCCTTTTCCCGTGGGCGGTTTCTCTCGACCTGGTTGGAGGCTTCGGCCTGGTCGCCATGGGAATCTTCCTGGCGGTCCTGGTTGTCGGATTCATTTATGAATGGAAGAAAGGGGCGCTCGAATGGGATTGAGTGGCGCCGCCTCCGCTGAGGCGCCAGCGCTACCGGCCGGAGCAGAGGCCGGTCAGAGCCTGCAAAAGAAGGGTTTCCTGGTTACCAGCGTCGACGCCGTCGTGCACTGGGCGCGCACCGGTTCGATGTGGCCGATGACTTTTGGCCTTGCCTGCTGTGCGGTCGAGATGATGCATGCGGGTGCGTCGCGCTACGACCTGGATCGCTTCGGCATCATTTTCCGTCCGAGCCCGCGCCAGTCGGATGTGATGATCGTCGCCGGCACTCTGTGTAACAAGATGGCGCCTGCGCTCCGCAAGGTCTACGACCAGATGCCGGAGCCGCGCTGGGTCGTGTCCATGGGCTCGTGCGCGAACGGCGGAGGCTACTACCATTATTCCTATTCAGTCGTGCGTGGCTGTGACAGGGTCGTGCCCGTTGACGTCTACGTCCCTGGTTGTCCACCGACGGCCGAAGCATTGATATACGGGTTGATTCAGCTTCAGAAGAAGATCCGGCGCACCAGCGTCATTGACAGATAAGTCCGGCTGATCATGAAAATTTCCAACGAGACCATGGCCGCTCGGATCGAGGCGCGGTTTGGTGAACGCGTAAAGCGCGTCGCAAGCATTTGCGACGAGCTTACCTACGAGGTGCCGAAGGACGCGATCCTCGAGCTTGCGCGCACGCTGCGGGACGATCCTGAGTTCCATTTCGAGCAACTCACCGATGCTTGCGGCGTTGACTACCTGACCTACGGGGAAGACGAGTGGACGACCAACAGCGCAACCGGCTCTGGTTTCAGCCGGGGCGTCGCACGCGAGCCCGTGATCCTCGACGAATCGGATTCCTTCGACCCTCGCCGCTTTGCCGTCGTCTATCACCTGTTATCCGTTGCGAACAATATCCGTTTGCGCCTGCGCGTCTTCGCCGGGAGTAACAACCCGCCGATGCTGCGGTCGGTTGTCGATGTCTGGAGTTCGGCGAACTGGTTTGAGCGGGAGGCCTTCGACATGTACGGGATCCTGTTCGAGGGGCATCCGGATTTGCGGCGCATCCTGACGGACTATGGATTCATCGGCCACCCGTTCCGCAAGGATTTCCCGGTCAGCGGGAACGTCGAGATTGCCTATGACCCGGCCAAGGGCAGGGTTGCCTATCAACCGGTGTCCATCGAGCCACGTACCGGCGTGCCTCGCGTGATTCGCGACGACAATCGCTACGCAGCCGATCTCAAGGACGGGGCGAAAAGTGGCTGAGATTCAGAATTACACGATGAACTTCGGGCCGCAGCACCCGGCTGCCCATGGCGTGTTGCGGCTCGTGCTTGAAATGGACGGCGAGGTGATTACACGGGCCGATCCGCATATTGGTCTTCTGCACAGGGCGACGGAGAAACTGGTCGAGACCAAGCCGTTCAACCAGAGCATCGGCTACATGGATCGTCTCGACTACATGTCGATGATGTGCAACGAACACGGTTATGTCCTGGCCATCGAAAAGCTGCTCGGCGTGACGCCGCCGGTCAGGGCGCAATACATCCGCGTGATGTTCGACGAGATCACCCGCCTGCTGAATCACCTGCTGTGGCTTGCGTCACACGGCCTCGATATCGGCGCCATGACCATGTTCCTGTATTGCTTCCGGGAACGCGAGGACTTGCTGGACTGCTACGAAGCGGTGTCCGGGTCGCGTATGCATGCGACCTACTACCGTCCGGGCGGCGTCTATCGTGATCTGCCGGACT
>JAOUIH010000155.1 GCA_029884165.1 Gammaproteobacteria bacterium
ATCGGTGAAGTAGTCCAGCGTATCGCGATCGTAGCGGAGCTCGACCGGGCCGCCGGTGCCGTACGCGTACAGGCGGTTGACCAGGCAGCTCGACAGCTTCGGGTGATCGTGCATCGCCCGTGCCAGGCCCTCGATATCGTCGTAGAACATGCCGTCGAGTTCGCCGCCGATGTCCAGCTCGGCGCCGTTTTCAGTCGCCCGGTACCGTCCCGCGCCGTCGAAATTCTCCAGCGACAGGCCCATCGGGTCGGTGATCAGGTGGCAGCCGGCGCAGGACGGGTTCGTGTTGTGTACCTGCAGGCGCTCGCGCGCGGTCGGCACGTCGCCGGCCTCCTCCAGCGCCGAGAAATCGACGTTCGGCGGCGGATCCGGCACCTTCTGGCACAGGAACAGCTCGCGCAGAGCCTTGCCGCGACGGGTCGGCGAACTTCGCACCGAATGCGAGTTGGCCGCGAGAAAACTCACGTGGGTCAGGAGCCCGTGGCGGTGACTGTCCTCTGCGAACTCGTACGGCACCCAGCCGTGCGCGGTCGGCACGCCGTACACCACGGCAAGGTGCATCGACATGAAGGTCTCGCGCGTAGTGAACAGGTCGCGGTAGTCGCGTTCCTTGTCCAGCAGGTGATCGACGATCGTTCGGTGCGTCTGTTCCCGCGCATCCGCGAGCGTCGCCCCGGTGACCATCGGGTACACGGCGGGGTCCTTGGCCAGGCTGTCGAACGCATCTAAGGCCAGCATGTCATCGAAAAAGGCGCGCATGCCGTCTTCGACTCGCGTACTCGCGAGCATGCGGCTCACCGCCTTCTCCAGCCCTTCCCGCGAGTGCAGCTCACCGCTTTCGGCCGCGAGCAGCAGCTCGTCGTCCGGCGGCCCGTTCCACAGGAAAAAACTCAAACGCGAGGCCAGCGAATAAGCCGTCAGGCGCTCCTCGCCGGGATGGTCGGGGTTCGCTTCCGCCCGGTCGATGATGAACAGGACGTCGGGGCTGATGAGCATCGCTTCCAGCCCGAGCGCGAGTCCCGCGTAGAAATCGGACGCCTCCTCGGCCGCGCGGCCCGCGAGCTCGACGAGTTCGGCGACGCGCGTTTCGTCGACGGGCCGCCGGTACAGCAGGCGGCCGGCGGCACGCAGGAACTCGCCGGCGCAGGCGGGATCGGCCTCGTCGGGCGCGACCGGCCGGCATGAAACCAGGAAGTCGCGATGCGCTTCGTCGACGACGGTTGCGGCGACGAGCTGTGCGACCTGCTGGATTTGCTGGATCTGGTCGGACGTCACGCCGACGGACGCGGCACCCGATGCGAGCAATCCGTCGGTGCGGGCAAGCGGCGGCAACGGCGCAATGACGCTTGCAGCGATGTCCGGTCCAAAGACATGTGAAATCGTATTGGCGTACTGTGCGCCGGTCAGCAGGCGCGCGCGCAGCGGCGAGGCGCTGTCCTCGGGCTCGGCGGGCCCTTGCGAGCAGGCGGCAATGCCGACGGCCGCCAGCCAGGCGAGCGGCCAGGCCCGTCCCCGGCCAGACGGCCGTTGCCAGGTCCGATGTTCGCCAACCGTCAGCATGTGCTCATTGCCCGCAACAATTCAGGCCCGAAATCATATCATCGCTGCCGCGCGACCTGGTCGGGTGTTACCAGCCCGGCGCGATTGCCCCAGGAGTTACGGATGTAGCTGGCCACCGCGGCGACCTCTTCGTCGTCGAGGATGTACTGGAATTCGTCCATCCGCTCGCGCCACCTCGGCGGCAGGTCCGGGCCCTCCGGCGAGTACAGGATGGCGTTGATCATCGACGCCGGGTTCACCGCCTGCACGACCAGACTGCCCCGGTTGAGCTTCGGCGCCATGTCCGGGTCGCCCTCGCCTGTCGGCAGGTGGCAGGTTCCGCAGTGCAGATTGTAGATGGTCCGACCCCTGCCCATGATGCGCTCCGGCACCGGAGCACGGACGGCCTGTGCCGACCCGGACAGCTCTTTCAGGTAGACCGTCATCGCACGGATGTCGTCTTCCCCGAGCCGGCTCGTGCTGTTCATGATGACCTCGTTCATCGGGCCGAAGGTCTCGATGAAGAAATTGCGGCCGGTTTTGAGGTAAGCCGCCAGCTCGCCCTCCGGCCACAGTGCGAGCCCGGTATCCGACGACGTCAGGTCGGGTGCGAACCAGGGTCTGTGCCCGCCGCCCGGCACGCGGTCCAGGTATTCGCCGCCCGCCATCGGGCTGCCGGCACGAGCCGCACCGAGAGCATTCCGCGGCGTGTGGCACTCCCCGCAATGCGCGAGCGCCTGCACGAGGTAGGCGCCGCGATTCCACTCGTCCGACTGCGTCGCGTCCGGCTCGTAGACGCCGTACTCGAAGAACAGCGCTTTCCAGGCCTTCATCAGCGCCCGGATGTTGAACGGGAACGACAGGTCGTTCGCCGGCGTCGGCTGCCTGATCGCCGGCAAGGAATTCAGGTAGGCGAAAATTGCCGCGAGGTCGTCGTCGGAGATCCGCGTGAATGCCGTGTAAGGAAATACGGGATAGAGCTGCGTGCCATCCGGGCGAACGCCATGTCGCATCGAATTCGCGAAGTCGGCAAACGACCAGTTACCGATCCCCGTTTCTGCGTCCGGCGTGATGTTGGTGGAATGGATCGTGCCGAATGGCGTTACGAACGGCAGGCCCCCAGCCATCTGTTCGCCGCCAGGCGCCGTGTGGCAGCTCGCGCAGTTGCCGGCGATCGCAAGGTATTCGCCGCGGGTAGCGAGGGCATTATCTTCGGCCGGTACTGGGGAGGCCGCGTCGAAAGTCGTCGCCGGCGGCAGCAGCAGCCAGCCAGCAAACATCAGTGCAATTACCACTGACGCGAACAGTAAGCTACGCAGCATTACAGCCTGAAAATGCCGGCCGTCCGAACTCGGAACGGATAATGCCCGAACCGGGATGCCTGCGGGCACTCCGCTTGCATACTTGGAAATCCGCCAGACTTGCTACGGTCACGCTGCGCCTCGATGAACCTGCCTTGGCGGCGGCCGCCAGACCGCTGACGAATCAATGCAACGGGCTTGACCCGGACCTGCCGCCTCGAATACCTGGGCGCGCCGGTCTACGGCTTTAGCCCGAAGGGGCCGAGGATACCGTCACCCCGGAGATTCGCAATATCGAGGCCGGTAACCCTGCTCCGATCCGGCCGGATGGCGCAACAAACCCGGGTCCGGAAGGTGACCTGCCCGGCCAATCCCCTACGGCGAACCCGGCAGAAAGGATCTACTGGAGAAACCCCACGCTGCCCGAAGACCAGTAGCCCGATCAGGCGGAGCATCAGTAGAACGCCTGCTTTTCCGCTTACCGAACCCGGGCGAGGCAGCACAAGTTCTGTCCGGACCCCTGGCACGGTCAGCTCCCACGGCAAGGGCTCGCGGCGCAGCAAGGACCTCGAGAGACGCGGCACCTGCGTCGATTGCCACGCGCCGCACGGCTCCAGCGATCCGCTGCTGTGGGCCAGGTCGAAGGGCAAGTCGGAGTCGGCGGTGAACGCACTGTGCCGCGACTGCCACGAAGACGAGCCGGTGCCGGGAGAGCACCGGGCCGAGGTTTTCACCTGGTCACAGGACGCCAGGGCCGGCCGACCGGAGCACCTGCCCGGGTTCTTCCTGCGCATGCCCGTACTGGTCGAGCCCCTGTGTGCGGATTGCCACGGCAGGGAATCGATCTTCCTGTACAAGTTCTTTCATTCCGAGGCGACGCGCTGACCCGGTCTCTCCGGGCCGGCTGGCTGCAGAGAACCGCCGGCCCTCGCGCTCCCTGGCCTCGGCCGGAAGCCGCCGATCCTGAGATAATCCCTGTCGGCCAGGCGAAGTGGCATCGAGCGAAGGAGGCCGCCAGTGGCAATAGCATGCACGACACGCTGACCGCCGAAGACCTGCGCTTCACGCCGCCGGATATCGAGCCGGCCGAGGCGCGCCGATGCCTGCGCCGGCACTGGCGCATGGACGGCGACCTGAAGCGGCTCGTGGGCGAGCGCGACCAGAATTTCCGGGTCACGGCCGAGGACGGGCGCCGCTACGTCCTCAAGATTTCGAGCCCGATCGAGGATCCACTGCTGGTCGACTTCCAGGCCGGGGCGCTGCAGCACGTCGAGCGGGAGGATCCCGGTTTGCCGGTCCCGCGGGTGGTCCCGTCCCGCGAAGGCCGGGCGATAGAGTCCATGGAGGCTGGCGGGGCAACGCATGCCGTTCGCCTGCTGACCTACGTACCGGGCGTCCCGTGGGTCTCTCTCGACTCCGGTGTGCCGCTGGACGGCGTGCGGCGCGTGGGCCGGTTGCAGGGCCGGCTGTGCCGGGCGCTCGTCGGTTTTTCGCATCCGGCCGAGACACATTTCATGCCCTGGGACACGCTGAACGGGCTCGTCGAATCCGAGGTGCTGCGCCGGGACTTCCTGCCCGACGCGTTGAAGCCTGCCTGCGAAAAACACCTCGAGCGGCTCGAGCGCGACTCGCTGCCGCGCATGCGCGAATTACCGGCACAGGTGATCCACAACGATGCCCACACCGGCAACGTACTGTGCGATCCCGCCGATCCCGCACGCGTCACCGGTATCATTGACTTCGGCGATCTCGTCCGGCGGCCGATACTGGTCGACATCGCGACCTCGCTGGCGAGTTTCATCGGACATACCGACGACCCGCCTGCCGTTTGTGGCGCGCTGGTCCGCGGCTTCGAGGAGCAGCTGCCGCTGCCGGACGAGCAACGCGCGCTGCTGCTCGATGCCGTGATCGCCCGCGCGCTGCTGACGGTCGAGCTGCTCGCGTTTCGGGTCGAGAAGACCGACGCCCCGGCAACGCTGCGAACCGAAGACGTTCCCGAATCGATCGTCAGCCTGGCAAACGCGCTGGCCCTGGACCCGGACGTTTTTCTCGCAAGCCGGTAGGAACGGCGTCAGTCCCTGCGCAGAACGCCGGTCAGCGTCAGGACGACGACGGCCGACAGCGCCGTGCCCGCGATCACGTACACGCTGTGCAGCAACAGCCACAGCCAGCGGCCCGTGCCCTCCGGCGTGAAGCGGCAGCGCTGGTCCTGGGCCAGGTCGATCACCGGCAGCGCACCGTCGAGCGCGTAATGAAAGATATCGAGCCCGGGGCAGCCGCGCTCGACCGACAGTTGCAGCGCGTCGAACGCGAAGCGGTAGGTCATCGGCTCGGGCGGGTTCTCGGCGGGCACGAACGGCTGCTGGAAGCCGAAGATCGCCGTCGCGTACATTGCCGCGCCCATGAGGACGAAGACGAGGAACGACAGCACGGCCCTGCTCGACGAGTAGCCGTGGTGGCTGACCAGCATCAGCAGCCTCGGGAACACGCGTGCCCAGGGCTTGTCGACGCGCGCCGCGAGGCGCATCCGGATCTTCTCGACGGCGATCGCGCTGGCTTCCCGCGCCAGGCCGTGCTCGCGCAGCACGCGGCTCAACTCCTCGTAGGGCTGTGGGCGAAAGGTCCGCACGGACGGGACGCCGTCGACGAACTGGCGGCGCAGCCAGTCGGTGCGCTTGTCGATCAGCTCGCCGCTTTCCACGTGGCGGATGCGCTGGTACATGGCCCCATCGAGGTCGAGGAACCCCGGCGCCGGCCAGCCCGAAGCGGTGTTGTCCAGGATGGAATTCAGCTCCGCGCCGGAGAGCAGGAACCATCCCTGAACCGGCACCGGGGCCGCATCGAACTCGGGCGGTTCCGGGCCGTCGGTCAGCGCGCCGATGTTGTGCAGCGCGAGCGCGTTCGAGACCCGGACCTGCTGCAGGTTGACCGCGATCGGCCCGCCCTTCCTGAGGAGCCCCTGGTAGTCGGGGCCGGGCGCGAGGCGCGCGTTGGTCATGAAGAAGCTGCCGCCGATCACCGCCGACAGGAAGTTGAGCCTGCCGCTCGCTTCGAAAAACAATAGCGCCTCGCTGCGCGCGGTCAGGAACACCGACTCGACCTTCAGGTCCTCGCAATGGAGAGCCCGTCCCACAGGGTTCACGAGGCGCGCGCCGTCGCAGGCCAGGTCGCCGGTGATCTGGGCGGCAACCAGTGCGACCTCGCCCGTCGCCTCGCAGCGGTGCCCGAAAGCCGGCGTCAGCTCGACATTGCCACCGACCGTGGCCGAGCGCGCGCTCAGCGCCGGTTCGCCCTGGCCGTCGAGTCGCGCACCCGCGAGCGTGACGTCGCCCTCCACGCGCGCGCCGTCGAGCCGGACGGTGCCCTCCGCGCTGAAGCGCGAGTCTTCCGTCGAGCACAGCATCAGGCGGCCCCCGACGCGCGCGTTGTTCAGGTGGATCGCACAGGTACCGACCTGGCTCAGCTCGGATTCGTAAGAGCCGACGCCCGAGAGCCTCGAACCCGAGAGATCGAGATCGGCGCGCACGCTGAGGCTTGCGCCAATGAACGCCGGCATCGTGCAGTCGACGAAGCGCAGCACCAGGAACTCGGCGCCGCTCAGGTCGACTGGCGAGTCGAAATGGCAGGACCGGAACTGCAGCGCG
>JAOUIH010000156.1 GCA_029884165.1 Gammaproteobacteria bacterium
GGGAAGGATTACCTCGATCGACCTGGCAAGCGGCGAACATCGCTGGATGATCGCCAATGGCGACACGCCGGCGCGCATCGCGGCGCTGCCGGCGCTGGCAGGCGTCGACCTGCCGCGGACCGGCAAACCGACGCGGGCGGGCCTGCTCGTCACCGATACGCTGCTGTTCGCGGGCGAGGGTTTCGGCGGCGATCCCGTCTTCCGCGCATATGACAAGCAGAGTGGCCAGATCGTCGCGGAAATCGCGTTGCCGGCGACGCAGGCGAGTCCGCCGAGTGCGTACCGTGTCGGTGGCCGGCAGTTCATAGTCATGAGCGTCGCGGATGGCGAATCGCCGGCCGAGCTGGTGGCGCTCGCAGTGCCGCGCGACTGATAAGCTGGCGCGGCATGGGCCGTGGGGGTATCGCTGCAGGATCGGCGGCAGCCCGGGACGTAGAGGGAGAAATTAATGAATAGGCGCACACTGGCACTCGTGTTGACCGGCTTCTGCCTGGCGCCGCTCGCAGCGGCGCAGCAGGATTTCAGTGCCGTAGAAATCATGCTGCACGACGTGGCCGGCAATGTCAGGTACCTCGAAGGCAGCGGAGGGAACATAGGGCTGCTGGCGGGTGACGATGGCGTCTTGCTGATCGACGACCAGTACGCTCCGCTGACAGACAAGATCGTCGCGGCGATCCGCAAGGTGTCCGACCAGCCGATACGCTTCGTCATCAACACGCACATGCATCCGGACCATACCGGCGGCAACGAAAACCTCGGGCGCATGGGTGCCATGATCGTCGGTCACGACAACGTACGCGCGCAGATGGCAAAGGCCGGTTATGCGGAAACGCCTCCCTTCGTTACCTTCAGCGAGGACGTGACCTTCCACGTCAACGGCGAAACGGTGCACGTCTTCAAGGTTCCCGAAGCGCACACGAACGGGGATTCGTTCATCTGGTTCGAGAACGCCAACGTCATCCATACGGGCGACGTGTTCCGCACGACCGGCTACCCGTATATCGATACCGGCAATGGTGGCAGCTTCCTCGGCACGATCCGGGCATGGGACCTGCTGATCGACCTGTCCGCCTCGGGCGCGAAGATCATTCCGGGCCACGGCGTCGCGACGGACGTGGAGGAGGTTCGCAGCGCCCGCGCGATGTTGCTCGACGTGCGCGACAAGGTGCGGCAGGCAATTGCAGCCGGCATGACGCTGGAACAGGCGCAGGGCGCCGGCCTCACCGCGGCGCACGACCCGCGCTACAAGAGCGATAGCCGGCTCGCCACGCCTGAGGCCCTGGTCGCAGCCGCGTACAAGGACCTGGCCGAATGAGGATCGCCGCAACGCTGGCGCTGCTGCTCGCAACTGCGGCGGCAGGCGGGCAGACGGAGTCGCTGATCCTGCCGATGCGCGAACGTGCGGCGGTGATCGACCGGCTGCTCGAGGATCGCGTGCAGACGCTGCTGCCGGCGCTGATGCGGCGCAGCGGTATCGATATGTGGGTGATCGTCTCGCGCGAGTACAACGAGGACCCGGTGATCCGGACCTTCCTGCCGTCCACCTGGCAATCGGCGCGGCGCACGACGATCCTGCTGATCTACGACCGCGGCGGCAACGAGCCGCTGGAGACCCTGGCGGTCGCGCGCTACGGCGTCGGTGACACGTTCGAGAGAGCGTGGGACAAGGAGTTGCACGGCGAACAGTGGTCGCGGCTCGCAGAGCTGGTCGCCGAGCGCGATCCGAAGCGCATCGGGCTCAATTATTCCGACGAGTTCGCACTGGCGGACGGCATCAGTCACACCGAGTATCGTCTCTTTCACGATGCGCTGCCTGACGCCCTGCGCGATCGCGTCGTGTCCGCGGAGGCGCTGGCCATCGGCTGGCTCGAAACGCGCAGCGCCGCCGAGATGGAGATCTACCCGCAAATCTGCCGCATCGCCCACGAGATCATCGCCGAGGGCCTGTCCGAGGCGGTCATCCAGCCAGGCGTGACGACGACCAACGACGTCGCCTGGTGGTACCGTGACCGCATCCGGGAGCTCAGGCTGACGACCTGGTTCCATCCGTCGGTGTCGATACAGCGCGCGGCGGCGCCTGAACAGGGCGTCAAGGAATCGATAGAGGCCCGCCACGACGACGACGTCATTCGGCCGGGCGACCTGCTGCACGTCGATTTCGGCATCACCTACCTGCGCCTCAACACGGACACGCAGCAGCATGCCTACGTGTTGCGTCCGGGAGAGGCCGACGCACCGGAGGACCTGAAGCGCGCGCTCGCGCGCGGCAACCGGCTGCAGGATATTCTGACCGCCGAGTTCAAAACGGGTCGCAGCGGCAACGAGATCCTCGCGGCTGCGCTCGCAGAGGCCGGGAAAGAAGGCATCGATGCGACGATCTACACGCACCCGATAGGATTTCACGGCCATGCGGCCGGACCGACGATCGGCTTGTGGGACGAGCAGGACGGGGTGCCGGTGCGCGGCGACTACCCTTTGTACCCGGACACCGCGCACTCGATCGAGCTGGCTGCCGAATCGGACGTGCCGGCCTGGGGCAGGGCGGTGCGGATCAAGCTCGAGGAAGATGCTTTTTTCGACGGCGAGAAAGTCTGGTATATCGACGGCCGGCAGAAGGCCTTTCACCTGGTGCCTCGCGCGCCGGCCACGCAATAACAGGATCAAAGCAACCCGCGACAAGGGAGCAGGGATGAATTCGAAGAAATCTGAGTACACGGGGTCCGGGCTGACGCGCCGCGGCTTTTTCGCTGGCGCGGCCGGCGCGGCCGCGCTGGCACTCGACCAGCGTCTCGCGCTGGCCCAGTCCATCGCCTCGGGACGAACTGCGCTGACAGTCGACGACATCCGCGGCTGGGGCCACATCCCGGGCGTGGTCGACATCGGCGACAACGAGAACCCCTACGGCCCGTCCCCGGCTGCCGTCCGGGCGATCGCCGCGCACATGTTCGACTCGAACCGCTACGACGACGATTGCGTGCGCGAGCTCGAGGAGGCCATCGGCCGTCACCTGGGATTCCCGGATCCGGAACCGCCAGCCAGCCGCTTCGCGCTCAGCACCCTGCCGATCTACTCGGAATGCAGCTCGACCTTCATCCTGTTCCAGGTCGCACTCCACTACGGCATCCGCGACGGCAGCGGCGAAATTATCGAAGCGGAGCCTGCTTACGGCGGTGTCAGCGGCTATGTACAGGAGTACAACCGCATCACCGGCAGCGAGGTCACGCTCCGGCGGATCCCTACTACCGACGAGTTCAGGCACGACCTCGACGCAATGCTGGCGGCGGTCACGCCGAACACGACGCTGGTCGTCATCACGAACCCGAACAACCCGACCGGCACGATCGTGCCGCGCGCAGCCATCGAGCGCTTCATCGTCGAACTGCCTTCGTCAGTGACCGTGCTGATCGACGAGGCTTACATCGACTTCGTGCGCGAGCCGGGTTACCAGGACTGCGTCGAGCTGTCGCAGCGCTATCCAAACGTGATCGTCACGCGCACGTTTTCGAAGATCTACGGACTGGCCGGCACCCGCATCGGCTACGCGACTGCCCAGGAAGGCCTGATCGAGAGGCTCAGGCTCTTCGGCAATAGCCAGGGGCTCGGTAACGTGAATGCGCGAGCCGGAATCGCCGCGCTGACCGATTACGACTTCGTCCGGCGCGTGCTGCGCTCGACGAACGAGGTCAAGGACTGGTTCTACGGCGAGCTCGATAAGCTCGGCTTGCGCTACATCCCGAGCCACACCAGCTTCGTCATCGTGGATGCGGGTACCGACGGCGCCGCGCTGGTCAGTCGCATGGCGGCGCGAAAGGTAATGATCAGCCGGCTCGGCATGGCCACGGACCCGCGCGTCAGGAATTTCATTCGATTCACAATGGGTACCCCGGACGAGATGCAGGTCGCACTTAATGTCCTGCGTGAGGAGCTGTCCGCCTGAGGGCGGCGGAGCCGGGCCCGGGCAACGGCAACAGAGAGGAAGAGACCATGTTAGCTAGAGTTTCGAGAATGCACGGAGTCCTGCTTGGGCTCGTCGGCGCGGTGCTGGCGATGCCGGCCTTCGCACAGGATCACCCGTGGCGGGCCAATTACGGCTGGGGCAAGCTGCCCGAGGGCCGTAGCTGGGGCTCGACCAGCGCGGTCTATCCCGGGCCCGACGGCACGATCTGGGTAGCCGAGCGCTGCGGCCAGAACAGCTGCGTCGGACGGGATGACGTCGACCCGATTCTGCAGTTCGATACGAACGGGAACCTGCTCAAAAGCTTTGGCAAGGGCCTCATCACGTGGCCGCACGGCATCCACGTCGACCGCGAGGGCAACGTCTGGATCACGGATGCGCGCGGCGAAGGGAGCCGCGGTCACCAGGTGATCAAGTTCGACCCGAACGGCAGGGAACTGATGCGCCTCGGCAAAGCCGGCGTCGCCGGCGCCGGCAACGACGTTTTCGACCAGCCGTCCGACGTGCTGGTCGCGCCGAACGGCGACATCTTCGTAGCGGACGGGCACGGCAGCGAGGGCAACAACCGCATCGTCAAGTTCTCGGCAGACGGCCGCTTCATCAAGACCTGGGGCCAGACCGGCGCGGAAGCGGGCGAGTTCCGCGACCCGCACGCGCTGGCGATGGATTCCAAGGGACGCCTGTTCGTCGGCGACCGTGGCAACAGCCGCGTCCAGATCTTCGACCAGGACGGCAACTGGATCGCGACCTGGACGCAGTTCGGTCGCCCGAGCGGCCTGTTCATCGACAGGAACGACGTGCTGTATTCGGCCGATTCAGAGTCGCACGCATCGTGGTCGGGCAACTGGGGCTGGCGCCGCGGCATACGTATCGGCAGCGTGACCGATGGCTGGGTGACGGCGTTCATTCCGGACCCGGGCCAGCCGGAACCCTACGCGGCCGGGACGACCGCGGCAGAGGGCGTCGCGGTGGACGCGGACGGCAATATCTATGGCGCCGAGGTCGGCCCGCGGCAGGTGGTCAAGTACACGATCGCCAGCTGGGAGGCGCCCCCGGAACAGCCGGCCAAATGACCCGCAGGGAAACAGGGGCCGGATCCTGCCAGTCGCCAGGATCCGGCCTTTTGTTGTTGCTTCGTCAGAATTTCGACGAGGTGATGAAGACGTCGGAGCTGGCCCAGCTCTTTTCGAAGTCCGTGTCGACATCCGGGTCGGACTTGCCCAGCGCGGCCAGTGCCTCTTTCAGCCCGTAGAGCGACCATCCGTTGTGCGGGTGGTCCGCTATTTCCTCGCGATAGGCGCGCTCCGCATCCTCGTAACGGCCGGCCTCGAGCAGCGCGGCGCCGAGCCAGTGGCGCGCCGCGAACGGCAGCGGCTCCGGCTCGTCGTAATCCATCTGGTCTTCGACTTCGGCGGCTTTTTCGAATGCGGCAATAGCGCCTTTCAGGTCGCCTTCCTGCCAGAGGATCTCTCCCTCGAGAATGTGGGCCGCGGTGCCGACCACGAGTCCTGCCGGGTGGAAACGGAACTTGGCTTCGGTCGTGCGTGCGAACTCGAGCGTCTGGTCGCGCATCTCCTTTGCGGCTTCTACATTGCCTTGCTTCAGGTTCGCATAGCCGTTAGCGAAGTCCCACAGCGCGCCGGCGACCTCGTCGGTCGGCCGGTTGTTTTTCTCGAGCACCTCGTCGAAACGCCCGAATCGAACCAGCGTCAATACTTCGTACATCGAGTTGTCGGTCAGCTTGCGGTAGTCCTTGCCCGCCTGCGTGGCCGCCGCGCCCTGGCCGCCGTACGAAGCCGCAAACAGCAGCATGTGCAGGTTATGCATGGACGCGTACGAAAAGCCGTCGTTGTCGGCCGCGCGCATGTCCGAATGCCAAGCCTGCGTATTCGCGCGCACCGAATGGGCCCACATGCCGACTTCGTTCCAGGTGTGCGACGGCATGTGCTGGATATGGCTCGCGACCGGGATCGTCTGGCCGAGGTGTGCCGCGCAGGGCAGCGCCAGCTCCGGATTCTGGCTCGATTCCGTCGCGTGTATGTACAGGTGACAGGCGCCGGGGTGCCGGATGTTTTCGTCGAGCACGCGGGTCAGTACGCCATGCAGTCGCACCAGGTCCGGGTCGTTGACGTCCCGGTAGCCGCGGCGGTCTTCGAGCATGAAGAGCGCCACCGCGTAGACGACGGCCACCTCGTGGTTATCCGGGTATTTCTCGTAGACCTTCGCCATCTCGCGGGCAAACGCCTCGTCGTCCCGCCGGCGATTCGCGGGATCGTAGTCTTCCGGGTAGCGCACCTGTGCCGCCATGATCAGGTCGCGCTCCATCTCGGTCGCATGGTCGTCCGACAGCTCCGCCGCTTTCAGGATCGCCGCGCGCGCGTAGGGTGCCCGGTTCTCTTCCATGCCGCCGTTGAGGTAGGCGCCGAGGCCGAAAGCCTCGCCCCAGTAGCACATCGCACAATCGGGATCGGCCCGGCGCGCGCTTGCCATCGAGCGG
>JAOUIH010000157.1 GCA_029884165.1 Gammaproteobacteria bacterium
CTCCTGGCCGAGCTGCACGCTGACGATGTCATTCTCGTCGACGTTGACCTGCGCCTCCATCTCGGTCAGGTCCGCGATGACCATGATGAGGTCCTCCTGGAACTGCGAGCCGATGGCGATCTCACCCTGTTCCTTGTCGAGGTCGGAAATCGTGCCCGCCATGGGTGCGTAAATCGTCGTCTTCGACAGGCTGTCCTGCGCTTCCTTGAGCGCCGCACGCGCCTGCTCGACCTGGTCGAGCGCCGACGCATAGCGCGCCACTTCCACCTGGTAGGCGGCGCTCGCCGCGTCGAGCGCGGACTGCGGCTCGAGCTTGCGATCGACGAGGTCACGGGACCGGGCGTAGTCTTTTTCGGTCTTGAGCATGTTCTGCTCGACGAGCCGGGCTTCCGACTGTGCGGAGCGCACGTTGGCCTGGGCCCGCTCCACGGCGGCCTCGTAACGCTCCCGGTCGAGTTCCACGAGCAGCGTGCCCGCTTCGACCCAGTCACCTTCCTCGACGTGCAGCGCGACGATCTTGGCGCTGACGTCGGCACTGATCCGGATCTGGGTCTTCGGCTGGATCCGGCCCGTCGCGTTGACCTTCTGCACGATGGTCTCGCGCCCGATGCGCGAGGTCTGGACCTCGAGCAGTTCATCCTCGTTGCCGCGCAGGAACAGGACCCCGGCGACGGCGACCGCAAGCGCGGCCGTTCCGATCACAATTGTTTTCTTTTTCATGTATCGATCCAGGTCACAGGGAGCGGCTTATGGTAGCCCCTATCAGGCCGGCCCGATGGCTGCCCGCGCTGGCCAGGACCGCGCGGTGCCGCCGCCGAGTCCCGGTAACCGCCTGATTTGCTTGCTCTTGTGCCGTCGGACCTGGGTGCGCCGGGCGGTGCCCGAGTTACTTGGATCCGGCCAGCCGACATCGTTCGAGCAGGTGTCCTGCCATTTGGTTATATACAGGGCAGCAAGCGCCTGCTGCCGCAATTCGCAACTGCTGCCCCTCGATTAGATGCATGGGTAAGGGTTTTGGTTGCCCCCGGTGCGCCCGGTGCGAGGCAACCCGCGACAACGGGGCAGGGCGGTTCTTCACTGAAAAGGCGTTACACTGCGATATCGCTTGTTGCCGGGCCCCGGAGCCGGTAGCAGTGCGGGTAGAACCATATCAAAACAGAGCGAGCCGATACCATGCGAAAGATACTTATCTGCCTCGTCGCCGCGCTGCTCCCGTTGACGGCAGCAGCCGAGCAGCACGGCACGGCGGAAGCGGAGGTCCGCGCCGCGGTCGTTGCATATAACGGCGCCTATGCCAGCAACGACGTCGAGGGTTACTTCGCCTACTACGTCGCCGACGCGACCGTTTACTTCTACGGCGCCCGCCAGGACGTGGCGGCCTACCACGACGAGTGGGTAGCGATGATCGAAGGCGGCGGCGGCGTCGAGACCTATGACCTGTCGGACGTACAGGTCCGCATGCTGGCCGGCGGGGATGCCGCGATAGCCAATTACTTCGTCGAGTACCGCATCCGGAATGCCGACGAATCGGTTTCGGAGGGCCGTGCCTTCGAGACCGACATCTGGCAGAAAATAGACGGCGCGTGGCGGGTCGTCGGACTGCACTATTCGGATATCGCGGGCCAGCAGTGACAATTCGGTAAGGGGCACGACGATGGGTTCGCGCGACAAGCGCTTGGGCATGGACCAGGCGATCTCGAGACGCGATTTCCTGAACGGGGTCAGCGTCGCGATCGGTGCCTCGCTGTTGCCCGCCTGCGGCAGCGGCGACCCGGACGTCGAAATCGCCGCGCCCTACTACCCGCCGGCGAAGACCGGGCTGCGCGGCTCCCACCCGGGCTCCTTCGAGGCGGCGCACGCGACAGTGCAGGGCCAGCGCTGGGAGCGGCCGCGCGCCGCGGACCGCTACGACCTGGTCATCGTCGGCGCAGGCATCAGCGGCCTGGCGGCTGCGTACATCTATCGACGCGACGTCGATCCCGGTGCACGCATCCTGGTGCTGGACAATCACGACGATTTCGGCGGCCATGCGAAACGCAACGAGTTCACGCTCGACGGGCGAACGTACATCGGCTACGGCGGCACGATGCTGATCGAGGCGCCGGGCACTTATTCCGAGGTATCGAAGCAGGTTCTGCGCGAGCTCGGCATCGATGTCGGCCGCTATGCGGAGTTCCACCACGACGAGCTGTTTGCGTCGCGCGGCATGGGCACCGCCACCTTCCTCGATCGCGAGACGTTCGGCGCGGATTACCTGTTGGCCGACGGCGACGGCTTCGGCGCGGCGATCGAGGGCGCGCCGCTGTCGCCCGGTGCCCGTGAGCAGCTGGAGCGGCTCCTCGCCGACGAAGAGGACTACCTGCCCGGCATGAGCATGGACGAGCGCCGCGCCGTGCTGGAGACGCATAGCTGGAGGGACTATCTCGCGACCTACGCCGGCATCGGCGACGAGGTGCTCGCCTACCTGCAGAAGCAGCCGCACGGCTACTGGGCAATCGGCGCGGACGCACTGCCGGCCTGGATGGCCTGGCAGGACGGCCGACCCGGCTTCGCCGGCATGGACCTCGGCCACGCGGCGGAGGCCGGGAGCGAGGAGATCAATTTCCGCTTCCCCGACGGCAACGCATCGATCGCGCGCCTGCTCGTGCGCAAGCTCGTGCCCGGCGTGGCGCCCGGGGTCTCGATGGAAGACATCGTGAGCGCGCGCTTCGACTATTCAGCGCTCGACCGCGAGCAAATTCCCACGCGCATCCGCCTGAACAGCACGGTCGTCGACCTTCGTCACCGGGACGGTGACCTCGGTGCCGATGTCGACGTCACCTACGTCAACGGCAACGAGGCGCATACGGTATCCGCCGGCAGGGTCATCTGGGCGGGCTACCACGCGATGCTGCCGCACGTCTGCCCCGATCTGCCGGCGGGCCAGGCGGCGGCCTGCCGGGCATCGGTGCGTGCGCCGCTCGTCTACACCAACGTGCTCATTCGCAACTGGCGGAGCCTCGATGCGCTCGGCGTGCAGCGCGTGTACTGTCCCGGCAGCTTTTTCCCGACGGTGATGTTCGGCCACCCGGTGAGCTTCGGCGACTACCGCTATTCGCTGTCACCCGACGAACCCGTGATCCTGCACCTGCAGCACGTACCGCTCGCGCCGGGATTGCCGGCGCCCGAACAGTTCCGGGCCGGCCGCCGGTTCCTGCTGGAGACCCCGTTCGAGACCTTCGAGCGCAACATCCGCGACCAGCTCGGTCGCATGCTGGGCCCGGGCGGCTTCGACCCGGCGCGCGACATCGCGGGCATCGCGGTCAATCGCTGGCCGCACGGTTATGCGTACTCGTGCGACGCGGAGACCGGCGATGTCGCCTGGGGCCCGGACCTCTGGCATCACGACCAGCGCCCGTGGGAAGAGGCGCGGCGACGTGTCGGCAACATGGTCTTCGCCGGCACCGATGCGGCGTCGAATGCGATGACGGAATCCGCGATCGATGAAGCGCATCGCGCGGTACACAGCCTGTTGAAACAAGCCTCGACCGCGGCGGGCTGAGCGATGGCGGCGTCCCGGTCGGCGTGCTCGCGCAAACGTGCATGCATCGGCGTCGCGGGCCGGGCGGGAGTTTCTGCCGTAAGATGCTTTCCCAGCCACACGAAGTCGCGGTGAGCCGGAGTGTCCGAATACGATTCGATCATCATCGGCGCAGGTCATAACGGCCTGGTCTGCGCCGCTTATCTCGGGCGCGCAGGACAGAAGGTGCTGGTGCTCGAGGCCGCCGCTACGCCCGGCGGGCTCGCCGCGACCCGCGAATTCCATCCCGGTTTTCGCGCGGCCGTCGCGCACTCGGTAAACCACTTCTCCGGCAAGATCGCGGCGGACCTCGGCCTGGAGCGGCACGGGTTCCGGTCTCAGGCTCACGCGTTGACGGGGCTCGACGGCGGGCGGCGTCACGTCACGCTCCGTGACGGCGAGCTGACCGGCGCCGGCGCCGACGATGCCGCGGCGTACGCCGAGTACGCGCGCCTCCTCCAGCGATTCGCCGACGCACTGAGTCCCTTCTGGCTGAAGACGATGCCGCGCATCGGCAGCTCGAGTGTCGGTGACCTGTCCACGTTCGCGCAGCTGGGCCTCCGGCTGCTTCGCCTCGGCAGGGCGGACATGCGCGAATTCCTGCGGATCACGTCGCTGCCGGTGCGCGACCTGGTGGACGAGTATTTCGACAGCGCGCTCGCCAAAGCCCTGCTGAGCTGGGACGGGCTCATCGGCGCCAGGATGGCGCCGAGGTCGCCGAACAGCGCGGTGCTTGCGCTGCTGTATCGCATGAGCGGCATCGGCGGCAGTGTCGGTCCGCTTGCCGGCGCGCTGCTGCGTGCCGCACAGGAGGCCGGCGCCGAAATCCGCTGTGGCGCCGAGGTCGAGCGCATCGTCGTCCGCGCCGGCACACGGGACCTGGCGGCCACGGGCGTCATGCTGGCCGATGGCACGGAGATCGATGCACGTAACGTCATTTCGGCGACGGACCCGCGACGGACGTTCATCGACCTGCTGGGCGTCGAATATCTCGACATCGGGTTCACCAACCGGATCCGGCGCCTGCGCTGCGACGGCTACGTCGCGAAACTGCACCTGGCGCTCGACGGCCTGCCGGAATTCGACGGGCTGGCCTCACCGGACGGCCGCCTGGTCATCGCACCGGACATGGACGCGATCGAGTTCGCGTACGACGACGCCAAGTACGGCGAATGCCCGCAGCAGCCGGTCATGGAAATCACCGTGCCGAGCGTCACCGACCCGTCGCTTGCGCCGGCCGGACAGCATGTTCTTTCGGCACAGGTCATGTACGTCCCGTATGCGCTCAAGGGCGGCTGGACCGACGCGGCGCGTGACGCGATTCGTGAGCGGGCGATCGACACGATTGCGGCCTATGCGCCGGACATACGCCGGCACATCCTGCGCGGCGAACTGTTGACGCCTTTCGACCTGGAGCAGCGCTACCGGGTCACGGGCGGGCACTGGCATCACGCCGAGTTCGCGATGGACCAGCTCCTGATGATGCGCCCGACCTACGAGGCGGCGCAGTACTCGACGCCCGTCCCCGGGCTCTATCTCTGCGGTGCCGGCAGCCACCCGGGCGGCGACCTGGTCGGTGCGGCCGGCCACAATGCCGCGCGCGAGGTGCTGCGTTGAGTCGCTACGACGCCATCGTCATCGGCGCGGGCCACAACGGCCTCACGAATGCGGCCTACCTTGCGAAAGCGGGCCTCAAGGTCGTCGTCGTCGAGAAGAACGACTACATCGGCGGTGCCGCCGTCTCGCGCGAGCTGCACGAAGGCTGGACCTACTCCAACTGCTCGTACGTGTGCAGCATGATGCGGCAGGCTATCCACCGCGATCTCGAGCTCAGCCGGCACGGGCTGATCCTGGTGCCGTATCTCGGCACCGTCAATTTCGGCAACGGCGACGAACGGCTGTTCTCCTACCACGACGACCAGGCGGCGTATCTCGAACTGAAACGTCACTCCTCGCACGATGCGGACGCGATGTATCGCTTTCGGGCAGACCTCACCCGCTACTCGCAGCTGATACGCAAGACGCTGATGCGCACGCCGCCGGACCCGGTGGGTTTCCGTCCACGCGATATCCGGGAGTTTGTCTGGCTCGCGAAGAAGTTCTGGGCGCTGGGCGAGAAGGAGATCTACGAGTACGTACGCTTTTTCACGATCAGCGCAGCCGATTTCCTGGCCGACTATTTCGAGAACGACCTCATCAAGGGCGCGATGGCCAGCCCCGGCATCATCGGGACGGCGCTCGGCGTCTACTCGCCGGGTTCGGCCTACATACTCCTGCACCACGTGATGGGCGACGTCGACGGCAATATCGGTGCGTGGGGGCTCGCCCGGGGCGGCATGGGTGCGATTTCGAAGTCGATTGCGTCGGCCCTGCAGGAATTCGGCGGCGAAATCCGGACGAACGCCGGTGTCCGCAAGATACGGGTGCGCAAGGGCAGGGCGGACGGCGTCGTACTCGAGAACGGCGACGAGCTGAGCTCGCGAATCGTCGTATCCAATCTCGACGCGCGCCGCACCTTCACGCGGATTCTCGACAGGGAAGACCTGCCGGAGGGTATCTACGAGAAGGCGCGGAATTTCAAGATTCGCGGCTCTTCCGGCAAGGTCAACATCGCGCTCTCGGGGCTCCCGAAATTCACCGGCCTGCCGGACAGCCGCTACATCAACCGCGGCGGCCAGGCGTTCACCGGCACGCTGGAGACGATGGAGCGCGCATACGATTGCTGGAAGCGCGGCCGCTGGTCGGATGACCCCTTCGTCGAGTCGATCATCCCCTCGGCCTGGGACCCGACCGTCGCGCCGCCCGGCAAGCACTGGATGTCGAACTTCGTCCAGTACTGCCCGCCGCAGCTCGCGGACGGTC
>JAOUIH010000045.1 GCA_029884165.1 Gammaproteobacteria bacterium
CGGTGGCCGGATCGGCGTACTGCTGGTAGTGCCCGGGCCCGGCCTGCTCAACGCGGCGTCCGCGATAGCGACCGGTTACGCATGCAATGCGCCCATGCTCTGCCTCGCGGGACAGGGCCGCTCCGCGCTGATCGGCAGGGGTTACGGGGTGTTGCACGAGATTCCCGACCAGCTCGCAACAGCCCGAACGCTCTTCAAGTCGGCCGGGTCTGTCACCGCGACAGCGGACATTCCGCAGGCCATCGCGGCGGCAATCGGACGGATACGTGAACGCCGTGAGCGACCGGTATACCTGGATCTGCCGCTCGACCTGACCGCGGCGGAGCATGACTTTGCCGGCTTTCCGCGCGCAGGACGCGCCGAACCCCCGCCCGAACCGGCAGCCGAAGCCGTCGACTCGGCGGCCGAACTCTTGCTGGGCGCCGCGTGCCCGCTGATTGTCGCCGGAGGAGGGGCCGGCGCGGCCGCGGACGGCATCCGGGAGCTGGCCGAATTGCTGGACATCCCGGTCGCAATGACCGCAAACGGGCTCGGGACGCTGGACGGGCGCCATCGGCTGGCGTTCACGCCGAGCGGCGCCTATCACTGGTGGTCGCGCGCGGACGTCGTCCTCGCGCTCGGCACGCGCCTCTATCCGGCGCTCCCGGCATGGGGCAGAGACGCCTCCATGTCGATCATCAGGGTCGATATCGATCCGGCCGAGGTCTCACGACTGCAAGGCGAGGTCTGCAGCATCGAAGGCGATGTCGGCGAATTCGTGCGCCGCTTGCTCGGTGCGCTGCGCGAACGAAAGGGCCGGCAACCGCCCGATCGCAGCGTGGGGCTGGACGCCGTGCGGGCAGCCGTCGAGCGCGACCTCGAACCGCTCGGACCGCAGCGCGAACTGCTCGGCGTCATTCGCGACGAACTCGGCGAGGACGGGGTGCTGGTCTCCGACCTGACCCAGCTGCACTACGTTGCGCCGGATGCGTACCCGGTATACAGACCGCGGACCTTCATCCATGCCAGCTATCAGGGGACCTTGGGCCACGCCGCTGCGAGCAGCATCGGCGTACAGCTTGCCGTCCCGAACCGGCCGGTCATCGCGCTTGCAGGCGACGGCGGCTTCATGTTCACGATGCAGGAGCTGGCGACAGCCGTCCGCTTCAACGTGCCGGTCACGTGGGTCGTGATGAACGACGGCGCCTTCGGCAACGTGCGGCGGATGCTCAAGGAAGACTACGGCAACCGGGTGCTCGGCGCGGACCTCAGCAATCCCGACTTCGTCCGGCTCGCAGAGAGCTTCGGCATTCCGGCGCGTCGCGCGACAGGGCCGGAAAAATTCCGCCTGGCCCTGCGCGAGTCGATTGCGACCGACGGACCCGCGCTGGTCGAATACGTTGCGCCGGAATTTCCGTCGCCGTGGCCGCTGTATTTCCGGCCGAGGAGTCGCGGCTCCCGATGAGTCAGGTCTATTGCACGCCGGGGTTGAAGGCGACGTGGCATCCTTCGCAGGGCGGGTAGAGCGCATCGTTGGCGTTGTACAGCGCATCCAGGTCGCGTGCGCGGATCGCCGCGAGGCCGTCGGTCGCCGCCTTCAGCATGATGCCGTTGAAAGCACGCCACTCGGGCTCTGATGCCCACGCGTCGTCCTCGGGTCCCGCGCCGCCCTGAGCAACGAGCACGGATCCGGCAATTGTCGCGATCGCCGCGTGTTCCAGTGCCCGCCAGTCCTCGTCGCTCTGCGGGTCCTCGACGGCCCACAAAATGTCGCTGGCCGGCGTGATGACGGACTCCATGATCTCCCGGATCGTCAGCGGCCTTGCCGGTGCTTCCTCGGCCAGGCCGGGAATGGCCGCAATAGCCATGCCGGCGAGCGCGGTGGCGCAAAATGCCAAAGAGAGTCGTTGCATGGCAGCCCTCGCTGCGCCCGATCCGGCGGTTCCACGTTGCGCGATGCGTATCGTCGGCCGCACGGCCGACAGGCGTCACGATACACTCGCCCGCGTTCGGCGTAAAACGCCACGGGGGGAGAAATCGGTGAGCGCATTCGAGTGGCTGGAGGGCACCCGGCTGGCATTGTGGGTGGGGGAGTCGCTCTGGGGATACCCGCTGCTGCTCAGTCTGCACATCATCGGCCTGGCCATCGTTGCCGGCATCTTCCTAATGCTCGACCTGCTGATTCTCGGCCTGGCCGGGGGCGTCAAGTATGCAACGTTCCGGGACCTGTTCCCGCTCGCCTGGTCGGGGCTGGCACTGAACGCAGTGTCCGGGCTGGCGCTGTTTTCGTCCCAGGCCGCGACCTTCATCGTCAGCGTACCGTTCCTCGTCAAGATAGCCTGCATCGCCGCCGGCGTCGTCCTCGCCGTCCTGCTGCGGCGCCGCCTGCAGGTGCTGGTCGACCGGCGCGATGGGGCGGGCGCCGCTGCGCCGCGCCTGTTGGCGGTACTCTCGCTGTTCGCCTGGATCGGCGCGATCATTGCCGGTCGATTGATCGCATACTTTTGAACGGGGCCCTGCAATGATTCAGACTATCGTGCAGAACATCGAGGGCAGCCCGGTCAATGACTGGATACTGTCGAGTTCCTGGCTTTGGCCGCTCCTCGAGATCATCCACTTCATCGGTCTTTCACTCCTGCTCGGTGCGATGCTGGTCGTCGACCTGCGGCTGGCGGGATACCTTCGCAGCCTCAACCTGGTGTCGACGCACCGGCTGTTGCCGTGGGCGACCGTCGGATTTGCGTTGAACCTGGTCACAGGCGCGCTCTTCTTCCTGGGCGATCCCGGGCGGTATGCGATCAATATCGGGTTCCAGATCAAGATGGTCCTGGTCCTGATCGCCGGCCTCAATGCGCTGTGTTTCCTGCTCGCCGTTCGGCCGAAGCTTGCAGGATGGGATCCCTACGGCGATACGCCGCCGCTCGCGAAGGGCGTCGCGTGGCTCTCGCTCGCGGCCTGGTTCGCAGTGTTGCTTCTCGGGCGCCTCATCCCGTACATCGGCACCGGCTGAACTCGCCGTGCCTGACCGAGAGGCGGGATACTGATCCGTGCCTTCATTGCGCGAATTGCTGTTCGGCCCGCCTGAATTCTCGGCGCTGTCGAGCCGTAACTACCGAACCTACCTGTACGGCAATATTTTCTCGGTACTCGGCGTCTGGATTCAGCGCCTGGCTCTCGGCTGGCAGGCATGGGAACTGAGCCAGTCGGCATTCGCCGTCGGTGTCGTTGCCGCGGCCCAGTTCCTGCCGCTGCTCGTGCTGACTCCGTTCTTCGGTGTCATGGCCGATCGGATCCGGCCCCGTGCCGGCGCTATCTGGATGCATGTCGTGATGGCGTCGATCTCGGCGACACTGGCGCTGCTGACGCTCGCCGGCCGCATGAATATCGAGTGGCTCTTCGTCCTGGCATTGCTGCATGGAGTAGCCAACAGCGCGTACTCGCCGATCCGGCTGTCACTCGTTCCTGATCTTGTTTCGCCGGTGCGATTCCCGAGCGCCGTGGCCATCTCATCGGTCGTGTTCAACCTGTCACGATTCGTCGGGCCGGGCATCGGTGGCGTCATAGTGGCAGCCTGGGGGCTCGGTTACGCATACCTGATCAACGCCTGTACCTACCTGCCGGTCGTGCTGGCATTGACGCTGATCCGCATCGACCGGCACCAGGAGCACGGCCACGCGTCCGGCGGTTATCTCGCCCAGCTCGGCGAGGGCCTGCGCTATGCGCGCAATCACGCCTCGATACGCCAAGTGATACTGCTCGTCGGAGTCAGCAGCTTTTTCGGCCGCAGCGTGCTGGAGTTGTTACCGGCCTATGCCGCGCTCGTCTTTCGCGGCGGGAGCGGAGTGCTCGCGGCCCTGCTGTCGGCGTCCGGTGTGGGCGCGGTGGTGGCGGGCCTCCTGTTCTCGACCGGGATCCTGCGCCTTCGTCTGCGCGCGTCGGTCGTGGTCGGGTCTTTCGGCGTCTGCGCCGCAATGTTTCTGTTCGGACTGTCCGACCGGCTCGCAGTCGGGATCGTGACGGTCGCTTTGCTGGGCTTCTTCACGACCTTCGTCGCGGTGGGATCGCAGTCGGAGGTGCAGATACACGTCGACAATCGCCTGCGCGGCAGGGTCTTGAGCCTGTGGACCATCCTGGCGGTGGGCGGGCCCGCGCTGGGCAGCGTTGCCGCGGGCGCGTTGGCAGTCGAGCTGGGAGCGAAGCCGACGTCCCTGCTGTTTTCGGCCCTGTGCCTGGCGTTCGTCCTGGCTCTCGGCATCCGTCGGAGGGATGCCGACTCGGGTGCCGGTTGAGCCCGACCTGGCCGGGCCCCGTCCTGCGCGGCTTGCGCCGAATCCGTATAGTTAGGCCAGCCCGATAGCCGGAGAGTTCCAGCCCGTGATGCCAGCCGCCATGCAACGGACCGTACTGCTCGTCATGTCGCTGGCGCCGGCCGGTATTGCGCTGGCGCACGGCGTCGCCGAACGCGACGCCGCCTGGCTCGAGCAACACGCAGGCCTTGAGCTGGTCCTGTTCGCCTACCTCGGCGCCAAGCACATGGTCACGGGCTACGATCACCTGCTGTACCTTCTCGGCGTCATATTTTTCCTGCGACGCCCGCGGGACATTGCGCTTTTCGTCACGCTGTTCGCCGTGGGCCACAGCCTGACCCTGCTGGGCGGTGTACTCGGCGGTATACGCCTGAATCCCTGGCTCGTCGATGCGGTGATCGGGCTGTCGGTCGTCTACAAGGGCTTCGAGAATCTCGACGGTTTCCGCGCCACGATCGGCTGGCAACCGGACCCGCGCTACGCGGTGTTTGCATTCGGGCTCGTGCACGGATTCGGCCTCGCGACGAAGCTCCAGGAGCTGACGCTGTCTTCGGAGGGCCTGGTCGCAAACATAGTCGCGTTCAACGTGGGTGTCGAGCTGGGTCAGCTGCTGGCGCTGGCGCTGCTGCTGTTTTTCATTACGGCGTGGCGCGCGACGGGCAGGTACGCCGCACATGCGTGGGGGTTCAATATTGCGCTGATGGCCGCGGGACTCCTGCTGACCGGTTACCAGCTTGCCGGCTACCGGCTCGCCTGAGCCTATTGGTACGAGCGGAAGATCTCGCCGATTGCCTCGTAGTAGCCGCGCACCTCGAGATCGATCCTGACCGGGTGTTCTTCGATATTCAGCCAGTACCAGCCGTGGTTTCCGTCGAACGGCGCCACGAGCGATCCTGCACTATCCGGTGTTTCACTTTCCCGGTAACGAATGAAGTAGCGGTCCGGATAACCCGCGGCGTTCTCGCCCGGATCCGCGTGAAAATCGGCGTAGACGGTCCCGTTGTCAACGCGCCAGGCGTAGACCAGCGCGTCGCCCTGTTTCATCACGGCTTTCACCTCGACCTGTTCGCCGACGTCCAGGGCGATGCTCATCGTCTCGCTCCGGAACGGCCGATCATGGGTCCTGGAAAACGGTTCGCCGAGGACATCGGGCTCGAAGTAGTCGAACTCGGCCGGGATGCCGGGGTAACTGCCAACGACGAGCGGGGCCGGCATCGCCGACTCGCCGGACACCGTATCCTCCACCTGTCGGAGTTTCATCAGCCCCAGTCTTGAGCCCAGCCCTGTCGGATCAATGCCGAATTCTGCCGGCAATACGAAAACAACCGTTGCGACGAGCGCGGCCAGGAAGGCGACCGCCGCGCCGCGCGCGACCGTGGCGGCGCGGGGTCGGGTCGAATCGTCGTCAGTGTTTCGATCAGTCACTCGGCATGGCCCTTGCTTTGACTGGAAGCATCTCATCATAACTGATTCGCGCCTTGACCTGCGCACGCTGGGCCGGCGTGTCGAGGAGGTCGGCTGCGCCAGGTCTCGGACGGTGTCCGGCAGACGCACCGGCACGCAGAGCAGGCAATCGCTCGATTCTTCCATGGGCGGGACGACGCCAACGCTGCGGGCGCGGCCTGCCCGGTTTCAGGTAAGCTCCCGCTGGTGATGACGTATTCCCGATGCAGGTAAGGGACTCCGAGTTCTCGCGAGAGCTGCGGCAGTACTGGCCGGTACTCGCCGTGGCATTCCTTTGCTTCCTGTTCGCGTTCAGTGCGCCGGCGTTCGCCCTGCCGTTCCTGTTTCCGCCGGTAATGGAAGAATTCGGCTGGACGCGCGAGCAGGTCACCTTGCTGGCCTCGGCCAAATACGCGACCGGCGCGGTCTTCGCGATCGTCGTCGGCCGCTTCATCGACGTCATCGGCGTGCGTGCCGCGTTGCTCGTCATCTCGGCGCTCGGCGGCCTGGCGCTCGTGAGCTTTCTCTGGACGCCCAACCTGGCGGTGTATTACCTGTCCGGCGTACTGCTCGGCATCGCCGCTCCCGGCACGATGGTGGCGGTCAAGGTACTGATATCGAGGAGCTTCCACGCGTCCCAGGGCACTGCGATGGCGGTCGCGATGCTGGGCGCCAGCGTCGGCTCAATGCTCGTGCCCATCGTCTTCAGCGCGTTGATCGGCAGCTACGGATGGAGGATGGCCTCGGCGTTGCTCAGCCTTGGCATCTGGTTTGTGGCGATGCCGCTGCTCTTCTTCGGTACCCGGGACCCCAGCTATCGCGCAAGCCTGGCCCGGTCGGAAACCAGAGCGCTGGCGGCCGAGGCGCGGTCCGCAACGCTGGGGGTGCTGATCGGTCGTCCCGAGTTCTGGCTGATCGGGATCGCCGTGCTGCTGGCCGGATTCGTCGACCAGGCCTTCATCCAGCACCAGGTACTTTATCTCGATATCGACCTCGGCATGGAGGCTGCCGCGGTCGCTGCGGGTGTCAGCGCCATCGGCGCCGTCGGGATCGTCGGGCGAATCGTCGTTGGCGGCGTGTTCGATCGCTGGTCCGCGCGTGGCGTGTCGGCAATGTATGTCCTGCTGTCGGGTTCCTGCCTCGTCGCGCTGGCAGCGTTCAATCCCTGGGCATTCGCGGCGTTCGTCGTGCTGCGAGCCGTCGGTCACTCCGCCGTCATGCTCGACACCACGGTTCTCACGAAGCACACGTTCGGCCTCGCCAACATCGGCGTGCTGCTGGGCGTGTACACGGCAATGGTCAACGTCGGCTTCGCGCTCGGACCCTGGGTCGTCGCCCGCATGTATGACGCGAGCGGGTCGTATACCGGCGCCTTCCTGCTCTGCGCGTTGCTGGCTCTCGTTGCGGGGGCGATCCTGCTTCCGTTACGACCCTCATATTGGCTTCGCATGCGCGAGATCCAGGGTACATCCGGTGCGGGGACACGGGTTCAGGGGTAGCGGCCGTAGCCCAGGTCCTCGTCGAAGATCGCCACGCCGTTCGCTTCTGCATAGTCGTTCCAGGCGTGCCGGAGTTCCTCGAGTAAATCCGGGCGGCTCGCGGACAGGTCCTCAGTCTCGCCGGGATCGCGGGCGAGATTGAACAGCTGCCAGCGACCGTCGCCCTCGGGCGGCCAGGTCAGGGAGACCTTCCAGGCTCCGCGTATCAGCGCGCGGTTGCCGTACAGTTCCCAGCCGATCGGTTCGTCGCCGTGCACGGTACGGGTACGGTTCTCGAGATAGTCCAGCGCCGAGCGCCCGTTCATCGGCAACACGTCGCGGTCGCCGTATTTCGCGCCCGGGTGCGTGGCGCCGGCCAGGTCCAGAATCGTCGGTGCGATGTCCATGACGGTCACGAGGTCGGCGCGGATCGACGGCTCGAAGCGGCCGTTGCTGCTGTAGACGATGGCCGGCGTGCGTATGCCGCCCTCGGCCGGATAGGACTTGTAGAGCCGGAGCGGCGTAACCGCCGCGTGACCCCAGCCTACGCCGAGCCACACGTAGGAGCCCTGCCGGCCCATGTTGTCGAGCCGATTGTCGAAGGTGGCGGGGATCCAGTACTCGTTGTCGGGCAGACGGTCGACTGCATTCGCCTCGGCGCCGTTGTCGGACAGGAAAATGACGATTGTCTCGCGCTGGCCCTGGCCGGCGGCAGCGAGAAAACGACCGATCTCCCGGTCCATCAACTCGATCATCGCGGCATGCAGCTCCATCCGCTTCAGCTCGACGGCGCGGCGCGCCGGCGACAGGCTCCCCCAGTCCGGGACCGCCCGGTTCTGCGGGGCTGCAGGGGCATCGTCGGCGACGATGCCGAGTTCGCGCTGCTTCGCGACACGCGCTTCGCGAATCGCGTGCCAGCCCGCGTCGTAAGCCCCGGCATAGCGGTCGATCCAGTCGTCAGGCACCTGCAGCGGCCAGTGAGGTGCCGTGAATGCCAGGTATGCGAAAAACGGCTCCTTGCGGTCGCCGCCTTCGACAAATCCGAGCAGTCGGTCGACGTAGGTCGTCGACGAGTAGAAATCCGCGGGCAGCTGCTCGAGGCGCTGGTCGCCGTCGAAATAAGCGGCGCGCGCCTGCGGCCGTGAATTCCCGATTGCATCGGCGAAGTGGCTGGCGCCGCCGTCCGCGATGCCGAAGTAGCGATCGAAACCGCGGTCCGTCGGCAGGAAGCCGGGTTCCTTGCCAAGGTCCCATTTGCCGGTCATGTAGGTGCGATAGCCGCTGTCCTGGAGCAGCCTGGCGAAAGTAACGACCTGCCGGTTCAGATGGCCCTCGTAGCCCGGTCGTCCGCGGAGTTCGGGCAACCGGATGAGCGCGTCTGCGTTCGATGCGAGCCCGGCCCTGTGGTGGTCGACGCCGGTCAGCAGCATGGCTCGCGTCGGACCGCAGGTCGGAGCCGCGTGAAAGTTCGTCAGCCGGATACCCTGGTCCGCCAGCGCATCGAGGTTCGGGGTGCGGATCTCGCCGCCGAAACTGCCGGTGTCGGAGTAGCCGAGGTCGTCTGCGACGATCAGCACGACGTTCGGACGCGCGTCCTCGGCGTCGGCAGTACCGGCGGTCACAGCGAGTAAGGACAGCAATGAGAGACAAGCTGGGCGCATCGCCGGCCTCGATAGTCCAGAAGTCCGGCATTGTGGTCCGGGCGCGGTCCCGAATCCAGCCCGAGCCGCGGCGATCGCCCATGCGGTGATCGATTAGTCCTTTACAATCATGAGTTTGTGCCACCTCGACCCGGTCGTACCCATCTCTGCCGCGGTCCGCTAATATCCACCGACCAACTCACGGCCTCACAGGAGCGGCGGATGTCCGATTACGGGCTCATCATCAACGGCGAGAAAGTGCCTACCGAGGACGGCTTTCCGGTGATCAACCCGGCGACGGAAGAAGTCGTCGGTCAGTGTCCTTTTGCGACGCGCGATCAGCTCGATCGCGCGGTACGTGCCGCGTCGGAAGCCTTCATCGACTGGTCGCGTGTGGCGGACGCTGAGAGGGCGGCGGCGTGCGGCCGCATCGCGGACGCGCTGACCGCGCACGCGGAGGAACTCGCGAGTCTGCTGACCCGTGAACAGGGCAAGCCGCTCAACGGCCTGGGCTCACGCTTCGAGCTGGGTGGAGCCGCAGCGTGGGCGGGTCACACAGGCACGCTGGCGCTGCCCGACGTCGTGATCCAGGACGACGAGACCGCGCGCGTCGTGCAGACGCGCAAACCGGTCGGTGTGGTCGGATCGATCACGCCATGGAACTGGCCGCTCCTGATCGCGGTCTGGCACATCGTTCCGGCCATTCGCACCGGCAATACGGTGGTGATCAAGCCGTCCCCGTACACGCCGCTCAGCACGCTGCGAATGGTCGAGATCATGAACGAAGTGTTGCCGCCGGGCGTACTCAACTGCGTGACCGGCGAGGACGAACTCGGGCAGTGGATGACCGAGCACCCGTACATTCAGAAAATCATCTTCACTGGCTCCATCAATACCGGCAAGAAGGTCATGGGCAGTTCGGCAAAGAGCCTGAAACGCCTGACACTGGAACTGGGTGGCAACGATGCCGGCATCATACTGGACGACGTCGACCCGGCCGCGGTTGCGCCGGGCATCATCGCCGGCGCGTTCCTGAATAACGGGCAGACCTGCGCGGCACTCAAACGGCTATATGTCCACGACTCGATCTACGACGACATGTGCGCGAAGCTCGTCGAAGCCGCCTCCAACGTCAAGATGGGCAACGGGCTCGAGGAAGACACGATGCAGGGCCCGATCCAGAACAAGATGCAGTACGACAAGGTCGTCGGCCTGTTCGAAGATGCCGTGGCGCACGGAGGCCGCGTGCTCTGCGGCGGCAGGATACCCGACGGTCCGGGCTACTTCATGCCCTACACTCTGGTTGCGGATGTGAGTGACGGCATGCGGATCGTCGACGAAGAGCAGTTCGGCCCGCTGCTCCCGATCATCCGTTACACCGATCTCGATGACGCTATCAGGCGCGCAAACGGACTGGAGACTGGTCTCGGGGGATCGGTCTGGTCGGCGGATGTGGAACGCGGTGCGGAAATCGCAGCGCGCCTGGAGTGCGGTACGGCCTGGGTCAATTCCCACGGTGGAATTGCGCCGAACGTGCCGTTCGGCGGAGTCAAATGCTCGGGTATAGGCGTGGAGTTCGGCGAAGAAGGTCTCAAGGAATACACGACGATCCAGGTCCTCAACGTCTCCAAGGCCGCCGCCTGATGCGAAACATACTGTCCCGACTCGGGCCGGGCATGATGCTGGCCGCGGCCGCGGTCGGCGTGTCCCATCTGGTGTTCTCGACCCAGGCTGGTGCGAACTATGGCCTGTCGCTGGTCGCGTTCATCGCGCTCGTCGTCGTGCTCAAGTACCCGGCGTTCCGGTTCGCCGTGCAGTACGGCGGGGCGACGGGGATCAGCCTGGTCACCGGCTACGCGCGGATCAGCAAGCTGGCACTCACGTGGCTCGCCGTCGGGTTTTTCGTCGATATGTTCATTGCGACCTCCGCGGTCGCGCTGATGACTGCCGGCCTCATCGTCAGCATCTTCGACCTGGCCATACCCGGACCCCAGGTAGCAGTTGCGCTGACTGTTGCGACCGCGGTCGTGCTGGCGAATGGTCACTACATGAAAGCGGAGGGGCTCGTTAAGGTCCTCGTGATCATTTTCTCGATACTCACGTTCATTACGATGCTGTTTGCTCTCCCACTCGTCGGCAGCGACGGCCGGCCCATATTCGCGGAACTGAAGCCGGATCGCTCGCTCGCGGTATTCCTGATCGCAGTCGCCGGCTGGATGCCGATTCCGACCAATGCAGCAGTACTCGTCGCAGAGTGGGTCAAGGAGAAACGCGTCGCGACATCGGGCGCTTTCGATGCGCGCAGCGCGTTGTTCGATTTCAACATCAGCTATGCACTGGCGTTAATTATCGCTATTTGTTTCGTGGTCATGGGAACTGCCGTGTTGTTTTCCACGGGCCGCGAGCCCCCGCAACAGGCGGCCGCGTTCGCGGCCGAGCTGTTCGGCATCTTCACGACCGTCATCGGGCCGTGGATCTACCCGGTCATTGCAGCGGCCGGGCTGGCCGTTATGTGGTCGACCCAGGTTGCGCTGATGGATGCCATGCCGCGCGTTATGGACCGGCTGACGGCCGTCATCGGCAAAAGGCCTGACGGCGCTCGCGGGCGTTACCGCGAATTTCTGGCGCTGCAGGTTGCAGGCGTTTCGATCATCGTGCTTTTCCTGACGAAAAGCTTCGCCACGTTCATCGTATTCGCGACCAGCATGGGTTTCATCGCGGCGCCGGCTATTGCCTATTACAATTATGTCGCCGTCACATCGAGCGATATGCCCGAGGAATTCCGCCCTGGCAGGAAACTCGTCGTCTGGAACTGGATAAGCATAGCGATACTTACCGTATTCGCGATCGGCTTTATTTACACAAGCATCTTCCAATGACATCCAGCGAGAGAATGAATGGCGGCGAGGCAATGATCCGCGCCGCGGCCGCCAATGGTATTGACACGGTTTTCGGGCTGCCGGGTGCCCAGATCTACCCGCTGTTCGACGCGCTTTACCGGCATCCCGAGATTCGGACGATCATCAGCCGCCATGAGCAGGGCGCCGCCTACATGGCGATGGGCTATGCGAAGGCGACCGGGCGACCGGGCGCGTTTGCCGTCGTGCCCGGCCCGGGCGTGTTGAATACGACCGCGGCGCTGTGCACGGCCGCTGGCTGCAATACACCGGTCATCTGCCTGACCGGGCAGATCATGTCCGGATTTCTCGGCAAGGGCCGCGGCCACCTCCACGAACTCTCCGACCAGGCCGGCACTTTGCGGACGCTGATCAAGCACGCGGACCGCATTGACGACCCGGCCCGAACCAGCGAGCAGATGAACGCCGCTTTCCGGATCATGCAGAGCGGCCGGCCGGGACCGGTCTCGGTAGAGATGTGCTGGGACACGATGGCCGGGGAGTGGGATGTCGCAATAGCCGCGGGTAACGACGTCATCGACCGGCCGGCGATCGACGCTGACGCTGTCGCGCGGGCAGCCGACCTGGTCGCCGGCGCCAGGAACGTGATGATCATGTGCGGCGGTGGCGCGCAGCATGCGTCTGCCGAAGTTCGCGAGCTCGCGGAAATGCTGGGGGCGGCTTCGACCGCTTTTCGCAGCGGCCGCGGCGTGGTGAGCGAAGACAGCGACTGCGGCGTGTCCTCGGCCGCCGCGATGCGCCTGTGGCGGGATACGGACCTGCTGATCGGCATCGGCTCGCGTCTCGAGATGCAATACATGCGCTGGCTGTCGATGGCGGAGTATTACGATCGTCCGCCGGAGAACGGGCCGAAGCTGATTCGCATCGACATCGACCCGAACGAGATGACCCGCTTCATGCCCCACGTCGGGATCGTCGCAGATGCCGCCGAGGGCGTGCGCGCGCTGGTCGACGCCGTAGCGAGGAAGCAATTCCGCAAGGGAGACCCGGATCGTATTGCCCGTGCGAAGGCCGGGGCCCGGGCCGCCTACGAAGAGGTGCAGCCCGAGATCGCTTACCTCGACACGATCCGCGACGTGCTGCCGCGTGACGGCTACTTCGTCGAGGAGCTGTGCCAGGCGGGCTTCGCGTCCTATTTCGGCTTTCCGGTCTACGAGCCGCGGACCTACGTGACGCCCGGCTACCAGGGCACGCTCGGCTTCGGCTTCCCGACGGCCATAGGCGTGAAGGCGGCGATGCCCGACCGGGCCGTGGTGTCGATCAGCGGCGGCGGTGGGTTCCTGTTCGGCATGCCGGAGCTCGCGGCCGCCGTGCAGCACGGCATCGGTCTGGTGACGGTACTGTTTAACAACCGCTCCTTCGGCAACGTACGACGGGATCAGCAGGAGAAATTCGGTTCGCGGCTGATCGGCGCGGATCTCGACAACCCGGATTTCGTGCAGGTAGCGCGCGCATTTGGTGCGGACGCATGTCGAGTGTCGAGCCCGGCCGAGCTGAGACCGGCGCTGGCGAGCGCAATCGACGCCGACCGGCCGGCGGTCATCGAGGTGCAGATCGAACGGGGCAGCGAGGTCAGCCCCTGGAAGTACATTCTGCGCTGAAGCTTGCCGTCAGTCGCAGCTCGACCGCTCCTGCTCCCACCAGCGAGACAGTACCCGGTTGTATTCCGATACATACGCTGCGCCGGATGCCAGCACTCCGCGCCCGGTCTCGCCGAGTTCGGCCGGGTCGACGGTCATCGTGAATTCCTCGCGTCGCGTATGGCAGGCGAGCAGCTCGTCGACGCCGGGGAATTCGACGCCGTCGGCGCCCCGGATGCCGACAAGCCTGGGCCTCTCGAGGCTGACTTCGCGAGCCGCGCGGGCTACGTGGTCGCCCTCGGCTATCCACGCCAGCACCCGCTCGGCCGCCGGCATATCCTGGTCTCCGGCCGGAATCCCCGGACCGATTTCATCGGGATGCTGCACAAGGCGATCGAGCCTGAGGATGTCTTTCGGCCAGATGTAATTGCCACGCCGCATCATGACTACCCGACCGTCGGGGAAGTGCAGCTTGTGGCCGCGGATTTCGCGTTCGTTGAACTTGTGCGGCCAGCCGGTGACGGTGATCGCGTCGCCGGCACGGATCGACCTGATCTCCTGGGCAAACCCGAGTCGTTCCGCGTCGCGCGGGTCTTCTGTCGACAACGTCCATTCCGTAACGCTGCCGTCCCCGTTCACCACGTCGATACGATAGACGCTGTGTGGGAAACCGAAGCGCGCTTTCGTCACGGTGCCGGTGATCGTTATCTCGGTCTTGCCGTCGTAATTGAGGACTGAATGGTGTGCGCCGGCAGTCGCGCCGGCCAGCAGCAGGAAAACGGTCGCGGCCTGTCCTCGGATCGGATGCATGTTGGCCACACTATCCCGGGGGGCGGGTGCCCGCAAGCGCCTGCCGGCCGCACGTCGTTTGACGCCTGTGACCTGCTCTGAAATGATCGCCGGCATCCTGTCGCAAACGCACCGGGGAAAATCGATGAGCACCAGCAACCGGGCGGTCACCTGCGCCGCCGCCATCTTGAGCCAGGCCCTCTCTTTACCGGTAGCGCTGGCCGACGTCGTCGTCGGCGGCCGTGGTGCGAGTTGTGCGGAGGACCCGGCCTGCCACAACCGGCTGCACCCGGACATCCCGATGGCGGCCAGCGCCGATCCCGGCGAGCGGATCACCTTCATCGGACGCGACGCCGCGGACCTGCAGCTCGACCCCGGCGACTACAGTCAGCGAGAATCGAGTCCCCGCCTGGCTTTCGGCGTCGTGCACCCGCTGACCGGCCCGGTCCACATCAACGGTGCGAAGGCCGGCGACGTGCTCGCGGTCACACTGGAGAAATTCGTGCCCGGCGAGGTCGGCTGGACCAGCGCGTCGCCGGGCGGGTTTGCCGGCGATGCCGTCGGCAGCGAGCAGCGGTTCATCGTCTGGCGGCTGAACGAGGAATTCGCCGAAAGCGATGCGCTCCCGGGCGTGCGCATCCCGAATGCCAGTTTCCCGGGCGTCGTGACGACGCTGCCCGGCCCCGCGGAGCTCGAACGCATGCTGGCCCGCGAGCGGGCCCTCGCGGACGCAGGCGGCAGCGTCTACCCGCCCGACCCGGAGTTCGCGGAGCCGTCGTCGCTTTGCGGCGCCGAGGGTGCAAAACCAGGCGAATGCCTGCGCACGCTGCCGCCGCGCGAGCATGGCGGCAACATGGACATCCGCTACCTGAAGGTCGGCGTCACGGTTTACCTGCCGTGCTACATCGACGGCTGCGGCCTGGCGCTGGGCGATTTTCATTATGCGCAAGGCGATGGCGAAGTTTCCGGCACCGCGATCGAAATGGACGGGGAGCTCACGGTGACCACGCGCATCCTGCGCGGCGGGCCGCGGCTCGCCCGCGGGCCGCACTACGAGGGCCCCGCGGAACTGCTGGCTATCCCGTCGCGACGCTTCTATGCGGTCACCGGTTATCCGTTCAAGGAACCGGGCAGCGTGCCGCGCGAAATCGAATACCTGGCGGACGCGAAAATCGCGGGCCTCGAAAACCTGTCGCGGGACATCAATCTCGCCGCACGGAACGCGCTGGCCGAAATGATCGACCATATCGTCGCGACCTACGGCTACGACCGGACGCAGGCCTACATGATCGCGAGCGTGGCGGTCGACCTGCGCATCGCGCAGCTCGTCGACCTGCCGAATGTCGGGGTTACGGCGATATTGCCGCTGGACATCTTCGTCGATATGCCCAGGTAAGCATGTCGCTCAGGTCGCGTCGTCGAGATCCGGCCAGAGCTCGTTGCGGAGCCTGACCGGATCGGACAGCACGTTGGAGCGCGACTTGCCGATCTCCTTGCCTCTGAGCGGCCGGAAATCCTCCGGCAGCGTATCGCCGTTGAACTCGGTCAGGATCCAATTGAGGACCGCGGCGAGTTCATCATCGGTAAGCGGCGCCTGCGATGCGCCGGGCACGCGCGCAAGGTAATCGCGACCCTCGCTGGACGACGCGATCGCCCCGAGGGGCCCTACCAGCGAAGGGACCTCCGGCGGCAGGCCCAGGCCGTTCGGCTGGTGGCAGCCGGCGCAATGCAGCAGGTAGTCGCTGCGGGGGTCGGCGGACGATGCGCCGGCAGCCAGCGCCAGCGGAATGGCGATGGCAATGACGGTGATCGATCGAAGCGCCTGCATGCGTCCCTCAGCCTGCACCGCCCGCCTCGCCGAGGACCACGCCCACGGTGCAGTGATAGGCACGGCTCTCCGTGCCGAAGCACCACAGCACGCTGCTGGTCTTGCTCGGGTAATAGACCGGGCGTTCACGTTCAGTGTTGTGGCAGCCGCAGCGCTCGCAGACCGATTTGCCGCAACAGTCGTTGTAGGAGATCAGGTAGTCGCGGTCGTCGACCGGGTTACGGCAGGTACCGACCCAGGCAATTGGCGACGGCTCGGAACCGGGCGGGCAGGAGTTCATCGTTCCGCCGCAACAGGAGCAAAGCGTCCCGCCGAGCGCACAGTAACGCCAGTAGTCGCAGCTCTGCGGGTCACCCATCTCCTGGACGGATTCGGCCGACAGCGCGCGCGCAACGGGCAGCAGCGGCAGGATGGCGGCCCCGGTGAGCATCGTGCCGAGCCGGGTCAGGAAACTCCGCCGCGACGTAGCGCGCGCCAGCCGGCGGCTACCGTTGCCGGTCAGCCGGTCCAGCCACGCGAGTGAGCTGTCGATCAGTCTGGTCAGGTTCATAGCGTTTGTTCCTTCACCTGTTTGGCCGCGTCGTCTTCGACGAGGCGGACGTAATCCTGCAGCGTGCCTATCCCGGTTTCCATCGATTCCACGAGGCTTTCCAGGTGCTCACGCGTGTTCACCAGCCCCTTGCTCTTCAGCGTGCCATCGGGGCCGATCAGTATAGCGAACGGCAGTTTGCTGACGCCGTAGCTCATTCCGAAAGCCTGCGATACCACGTAGGGGTACTTGTCGATTTTGAGGTCGCGCACGTAGGCTCGATGCTGGTCGAGCTTATCGCCGTCGCTCGCGAACACCAGGCGCAGCCTTTCGTCTCTCGCCAGCGCGCGCGCAGTCGGGACCAGCGCCTTGCACACGGGGCAGGTCGGCGATACCCATAGCACCAGCGTAGCCTCTCCGGCTGCGGCCGTGCCCCCGATGCTGACCTCACCGCCGGTCAGGCTGGGCAGCGTCGTCTGCTGCGTCAGCTCACCGATCTTCGGGCCGCTCGTCGGCTGCAGCGCGCCGGCAGGCGCCACGCGTTCGTGCAGTACGCCGACCTGGCGCGCGAGCGCAAATACGAGCAGTGCCAGCACGATGACGACGCACCACAAGACGAGATTCGAAACCAGCAGGGCATCAGCCACGCGAGTGCCTCCAGCTGCGGATGGCCGCGCGGTTGGCGAACAACTGTCCGGCCCCCGCGTACAGCAGCGCGGATGCGAGGAGGGCGGCGGCCAGCGTCGCCCAGTCGAGCCCGCCGAGGACGCGGCCGTTCGCCGGGAGCAGCGGCAGCAGAGCCGCTGCGACGAGCACCGTGTTACGCAACACGAGCCACCACGAGATCGGCTGGTCGTTCCGGGATCCGGCTCCCAGCCCGCAGCCGCAGCCGATGTGCACGCGGCCGCGCAGGAGGTTGATCGCGATGGCGAGGCCGTAGATACCCATGAGCCCGGCGGTTGCGAGCGCAACCGGCCGCTGCGGCACGCCGGCAAGCCAGCCGATGGCCAGTGCCGCCTCGCCGAGCGGGATCGCTCGTTGCATGGGCGCCAGCAGTCGGTCCGGCAGCAGCCGGTAGTCCTGCAGCGTGTCGCGGAATGCCGCGCCGCCGGCGGCCTTGTGCCAGGCGGCCGTGCCGAGCAACAAGGCGAACGCCAGTGCGATCGCCCTTTCGATCAATGGATCAATCATCCCGGGCCAGCAGCTGCAGCAAGCCGGGTCCGGGGCCGGGGTCGTCGATACTGCGGATGAGTTTCAGCTGGTGGCCGTCGTAAATGCCCAGCTTGCCGTCCTGGTCGAACACGTAGAGCTTCGGCTCTTCTTCCTGGCTCGATAGCAGGTGCGATGCCGCAACCTCCAGCGACAGCTTGCCGACCCGCTTCTTCCTTTCCGTATCGAACACCCAGATCTCGGTGCCCGGCTCGTGGTGCGTGTCTACCTTGCCCTGGTGCATCAGGACGTACAGCAGGGTCGAGTTGCGGTGGACTGCAAACGGCTGCGCTCCGCCCGGGCGCCATTCTTCCTCGCGATCCTCATCGCCGAGCAGCGACCACGGGCGCGAGACGGTAACGCGGCTGCCGCTGACGCTGACGTCGTAAGCCTGGCCGCCATGGGATACAAGCAGCCAGCCCTTGTCGGTCAGCACCGGCCGGTCGTATACCGGGTCTTCCTCGACGACGAAGAACGGCTCGGTGCGGCTCCGGCTCGCCTCCCTGCCGTTCTCGTCCAGCGTGATCAGCTGCAGGCGGCCGTCGCCGCAGATCATCAGGAAGGAGCGGTCGCCGGTGGGCATGATGATCGCGCAGCCGGGTGTCGAGATTTCACCGTCGAACTGGCGGTCGATGACGTCAACGATGCTGACCGACTGCGCCGGCGTCATGTTGAAGACGACGAGGTGCCGTTCGTCGCCCAGCATCCCGATATGGTGTCGAAAGTTCAGCGCACCTGCCTTGTCCGGAATGTCGATCTCCGCTTTCGGCGACAGGTCCGTCATGTCGGTGATCGTTACGACGTCGTTGCGCTCGCCGCGGACATGCTTCGTGTACCACGATTCGACGTGATAGGCCTCCTGGCGCGAGAGCAGCGTCACGACGCCGGTCGTGTAGAAGTTGTGCGAGATCAGTCCCTGCATCTGGCCGGTATCGCCATCGAAGATGTAACTGCCCTCGTCCGCCTTGACCAGGAACCAGCTTGGCCGCGGTTCCGCGAGCGTCGCGTTCCTGACCATCTCCGGTTTGAGCTGGCCGAAGGCCGCCTGGCCAACGAAGGCCAGGCAAAGTAAAGGCAGGCTCGCGACGCGCATCGTTATTGTCATCTGGATCCCCTGTTATGAGCGCTGGTCGTGCAGCGGCGAGTATAGCCTCTGCGACCGGTCGGAGTGCAATCGGAGCAGCGCGCGCAAATCGGCTTAGACTCGGTCTAAACAAGGTCGGTGGCGGTTGACGCGTGCGGGCAGGGCCCCTAAAAGGAGCCGTTCCGTTCGATCGCACCCGGTAAGCGAAATCCGATGAAGAGACCCGCCGTCATCCTGCTCGCCCTGCTGGCAGTGCTGCTGCTCCTGTTCGACGTGGACATTCGCCCGGAATTCGCCTGGCCGGGAGACGCATCGGCGCCGGACCCGGAGCAGGAACAGCGCTACCTGGCCTGCGTCGCGGAACGCGACCGCGCGATCCACGCCGAGACCTTCGAGCGCATCGACAATCCGGACGTACAGCGCGAGGTTCTCGCCACGCGCAAGGACCGGGCCAAACGCGAGTGCCGCGACCGGTTCCCGACACGTACAATCACGGTCAGCGAACCGTTCCGGTTCAACCTGTTGGATGTCCGGTTCCGGTACTGAGCCGCCCGGGCCGATTGAGGGGGAGAAAATGAAAAAAGACATCACACGCCGCGATTTCCTGAACGGGACGCAGGTCGCCATCGGCGCCTCGCTACTGTCCCCCTGGACCGAGGTCTTCGGCGCGCTGCCGTCGAAATTCGAACTCGGGCCCGACTATTACCCGCCGGCGATCACCGGGCTGCGCGGCAGCCACGACGGATCCTGGGAAACGATGCACGCGCGCGTGTCGGGCGCGACCTGGTCTGCCGGTGCGCCGGAAGAAGCTTACGACCTCGTCGTCGTCGGCGCCGGCATCAGCGGCCTGTCCGCCGCGCATTTCTTCGGCAAGGCGAACCCGGGGGCGCGAATCCTCGTGCTCGACAATCACGACGACTTCGGCGGGCATGCCAAGCGAAACGAATTCGGCATCAACAACGAGACGCGAATCGGCTACGGTGGGACCGAGTCCATCGACACACCCTCGGGTTATACCGAGATCGCGCGCGAGCTGCTGGTCGAGATCGGCATCGACGTCGAACGCTTCTACGATTATTACGACCAGGACCTGTACTCGTCGATGGGTCTCAGTCACTCGGTGCTGTACGACGAGGCGACCTTCGGCAAACGCAAGCTGGTGACAGGCTACGGCAAGCGATCATGGGAGGACTTCGCCGCCGACACGCCGATGAGCGACAGGGCGAAGGCGGACCTCGTGCGCCTCTTCAACGAGGACCGCGATTACCTGCCAGGCAAGACTTACGACGAGAAAGTCGCCTATCTCGCCACGATCAGCTACCGAGATTTTCTCGAGAAACATGCCGATGCCGACGAGCAGATCATCAGGATGTATGAGCGCTGGGGAATGAGCTACTGGTGTGTCGGCATCGACGAGATCCCTGCGATCCAGGTGCAGGGCTACGACGATGGCGGCGGCATGCCCGGGCTGAAGTACACGGTGCCGCGCGTCGGCAACCGGGGCGACGAGCCTTACATTTTTCATTTCCCCGACGGGAACGCATCTGTCGCGCGGCTGCTGGTCCGGAAACTGCTGCCCGAGGCGGTGCCGGGGAAGACGATGGAAGACGTTGTCACAGCCCGCGTCAATTATTCGATGCTGGACCGAGAGGGCGCGCCGGTCCGGATACGCCTGAACAGCACCGTCGTCAACGCCGTTCACAACGGCGACGCGAGCGCCGTCGACATCACCTACGTGCACCAGGGTGACGCGCACAAAGTCCGCGCCGGCAAGTGCATCATGGCCTGTTACAACAGCGCGATACCGTACCTGTGCCCGGAGCTGCCCGAGGAGCAGGTTGAAGGGCTGCGCTACAACGTGAAGGTGCCGCTGACCTATACGAAGGTGCTCGTCAAGAACTGGCGCGCGTTCGCCGATCTCGGCACCCGTTTCGTCTTCTACACGAACGACTTCTACAAGCAGGTGGAACTCGACTACCCGGTGTCGCTGGGCGACTATCGCTTCGGCAGTTCACCCGATGACCCGATGGTGCTGCACATGTGCTACGTGCCGTACTTCGCAGACATCCAGGGACCAGAGCAGTGGCGCGAAGGTCGACGCAAGCTGTTGACGACGCCCTTTGCGGAGTTCGAGCACCACGTCAGGGACCAGCTCGACCAGGCGCTGTCGGGTGCAGGCTTCGATGCGGAACGCGACATCCAGGCGATCACGGTCAATCGCTGGGCGCATGGCTACGCGTATAACCCTCACCTGCTCTGGGAGAAGCACTGGCCGGACGAAAACGCGACGCCCTGGGTGATCGGCCGCCAGCGCTACGGACGAATAGCAATCGCCAACTCGGACTCCGGCGCCGCCGCGAACACCAACTCGGCGATCACGAACGGCTACCGCGCGGTACAGGACCTGCTCAAAGTCTGATTCGCGCGCGGCGCAGGCCGCTGCCTCGCTGCGGCCGCGCCAGGATGGCAGGCTAGGGCCTGGGCGGGAGATTCGGACCCTCGCCGATGAATTCCTGCCAGTCGGAATCGGCCGGCCGCGGCGTCAGCAGGCTGGCCAGGACCAGCGTCGCTACCGTCACGATGGCCGCCGGAATGGCGATGTAGTCCGTGTCCATCGGGAAATCGAGTCCCAGTATCTCCGTGCCGCCGTCCCGGAACACGGAGTTGAGTACGCCGATCACGATGACCGTCAGCATTCCAGACGCGATCGACAGCACCCCGGCGATCCTCGTGACGCGCTTCCAGAAGAATGCGGCCAGCAGGGGCGGCGCCAGCGAGGCGCCGATCATCGTATAAGCCATCAGTGCCATCTCGAGTATGGTCTCGAACTGGCTCATCATCAGGTAGGCCAGTATGCCAATGCCGACAATGCAGGCCCGCTGCAGCCAGACGACCTGGGACGGGGTCGCGTTCCGGTAGAAATACGCCTGGAAAATATCGCGGGTAACGTTCGTCGAGGTCACCATCAGGAACGTGTTGCCGGTGGAGATGATGATTGCCGCACCTGCGGCAAGCAGCATGGAGCCGACGACGACCGGCAGCCGCTCGAAGCCGATGCGCAGGATGATTTCCTCGGCCATTGCCCGGTTAACGCTTCCGTCCGGGAGGAAGAACCGCGCGTCGTCGACGAATATGGCGTATCCGATAAGGGCTATCGAAATCATCAGCAACTCAACCAGGATGACTCCGATGAACATGCCCATGACCGCGCGTCGGGCGTTCCGCTCGCTGTCGGCCGACGAGAACTTCTGGTACACGCTTGACTCGCTCATCAGCAGCAGGAACGTCGGCAGCGCGATTCCGACGACCCACACGAAGTCGTGGCCTCCCATGATCGACAGGTGGCTCGGCTCATGCTGCTGGATAGTTGCAATCACCGCGCCCACTCCGCCATGCGCCTGGACCGCGAACGGCAGCGCCAGCAGCATGCCCAGCAGCATGACGACCCCGTTGAAGATGTCGAGCGAGACGATCGACACCATTCCTGCCAGGACCGTGAAGCCGACGATCAGCGCCGCGGCGATGAGCATGCCGCTCTCCGGGCTTATTGCGCCTTGCGACAGGATCGAAATGAAGCGTCCGCCGCCCTTGAACTGATACCCGGCGATGACCATGTAGGCGGCAATGATCGTCATCGTGCCGAGCACTTTCGCAAGCCGGCTGTAGCGTTTCTCCAGCAGATCCGTCAGCGTGTACTGCGCAATGCGCCGGACGCGGGCGGCGACCAGGTACACGGCGAGTATGCCGATCCAGCCCCCGACGGAAAACCAAAGCGCCGAAATTCCCGTGCGGAATGTCAGTCCCGCAGTCCCGAAGAGGCTGCCGGAGCCGATCCATGTGCAAACCAGGGTGGCGACGAGCAGGTAGACCGGAACGCTGCGCCCGGCGACCATGAAGTCCTCGTCGGTCCTGACGGTGCGGCTCTTGTAGACTGCGACCGCGAGGAGCAGCAGCACGTACAGGCCCACGACGGCGGTGTAGATCATCGGGCTATTCCCTGTTTATTCGTGGCGGGCCCGATCTGTCCGCGGCGTCGATCAGCCCGGATAGGTGTACGTGGCCTGCAGCCCCAGCGGGATCCCGATTGCCCAGTAGATCAGCAGGAAGACCGTCCAGACCGTCAGGAACGTAACCGAGTACGGCAGCATCATCGCCGTGACGGTTCCTATCCCCGTGCCTTTCACGTAGCGCTGGCAAAAGACGACGACCAGCGGGAAGTAAGGCATCAGCGGCGTGATGATGTTCGTGCTTGAGTCGCCGATGCGGTAGGCGGCCTGCGTCAGGTCCGGCGAGATGCCGAGCTGCATCAGCATGGGCACGAATATCGGCGCCAGCAGCGCCCACTTGGCCGAGGCCGAGCCGACGAACAGGTTGATGAAGCCGGTCAGTATGATGATTCCGATGATCGTGATGGCGCTCGGCAGCGCCAGCGCCTTGAGCACCGCCGCACCTTCGAGGGCGAGCAGCACGCCGAGATTCGACTGGCCGAACGCGTAGATGAACTGCGCGATGAAGAACATGATGACGAGGTAATAGCCCATCGTCGACATCGCTTTCGTCATGCCGGCGATCATGTCGCGCGAGCTGCGGATGCTGCCCGAGGCGATGCCGAACACGACGCCCGGCAACAGGAACAGCAGGAATATCAACGGCACGATGGACTGCATCAGCCGGGCATCGCCTGCGGTGAGTCCGCCGCCGGCTCCCCGCCAGGCCGATCCCTCGGGCCAGGCGCTCACGACCAGGAGGACGATACCTGCGAGCATCGAGTAGAGTGCGATCCGCAGGCCCTTGCGCTCGGATTCGGCCAGCGGTTCCATCGTCGGAAGATCCGCCAGGTCGCCGTCGAGTTCCGTGCCCTTCAGCCGGGGCTCAACGATCCTGTCGGTCAGGTACCAGCCGAAGCCGATGATCAGAACCGACGAAATCGTCGTAAAGAAATAGTTATTGAGGGGATTCAGCACGACAGCGGGGTCGAGGATCTGGGCGCCGGCCTGTGTGATGCCCTGCAGCATCGGGTCGAGCGTGGACGGCACGAAGTTCGCCGAGAAGCCACCGGATACGCCCGCGAAGGCCGCCGCGATGCCGGCCAGCGGATGGCGGCCGGCGGCATAGAAGATCACGCCGCCCAGCGGGATGACGAGCACGTAACCTGCGTCGACGGCCGTGTGGCTGACAATGCCGACCAGGATAACCATAGGCGTCAGTAGCCACTTCGCCGTGACAGCCATCATCGCCCGGAGCGCTGCATTGATGAAGCCGCTGTGCTCGGCGACGCCGATGCCGAGCATCGCCACGAGCACCACGCCGAGCGGGTGGAAGTGGGTGAAGTTCGTGACGATTACCGTGAAGAAACTCGCCAGCGCGCTGCCCGACAGCAGGTTGTTTACGACCAGGGGCTGTCCGCTGCGCGGATCGATCACCTCGAAACTCACGCCCGACAGCAGCCAGGACAGGATCCACACGATGAACAGCAGGGCGATGAACAACACCGCCGGGTCCGGCAGACGATTGCCGACGCGCTCGACGGCGGCAAGCGCGCGCTGCACGCGGCTATGCTTCACGGTTTCGGTTTCGGCCATGACGAATTCCCCCGGTTCGATTTTTTCTGTTTGTCGGTTCCGCGCTGGCGTCAGCGTGTCGCGGCCCGCGCCATGCTACGCGTCATTCGCTCGGTTGTAATGAAGTCCCAGTTCCAGCGGTCGTGATAGTCGGCCAGCGGGTTCGCCGCAACGATCTCGTCGGCAGACTTGCCAGCCGAGACCAGTTTGCTGACCCTCGCATAGCAGTCGGCGATCATATCGCGCGTGCGTTGCAGGTCGGCCTTGCGGGCCAGCGGGCCGTGGCCGGGAATGAAGATCGTGTCGTCGTCCGCGATGGCGAGTAGCCGATCCTGCGCCGCAATGTAGCCCTCGACGCTGCCGCCGGAATCCATGTCGATGAACGGAAACAGCCCGTTGAACAGGACGTCGCCGGTGTGAATAACGTTGACGTCTGGGAACAGGATCACGCCGTCGCCGTCGGTATGCGCGTTCGCAACGTGCATGACGTGCAGTCGCATGCCGTTAATATGCAGCGTGACCGAGTCGTTGAACGTGATCTCGGGCAGGGCGGCAGCCGGTGCCGGGTCTTCCGCGTCGTCGGCCATGCGGCTCCGGATGTTGTCGTGCGCGACGATTGTCGCTCCGGCGTCGTGGATCGCTGCATTGCTGCCGACGTGGTCACCGTGTACGTGCGTGTTGATCAGGTAGTCAACCGGCGCACCGGTCAGGTCGGCAATCGCCGCCAGCAGCGCGGGCCCGGTCGGTTCCAGACCGTCGTCGATCAGCACGACGCCATCATCGCCGACCAGGAGTCCCATGTTGCCGCCGGCGAATTTCCCGTCCGCGCCTTCCAGCATGTAGAGACCGGGTACGACTTCGGTGCTCTGGATGCGAATCTCTTCGTCCTGGGCCTGCGCCGGGGCGGCGACGGCGGCCAGGATCGCTGTGTAAACGATGCCGCGTTGCATGGTGGATTCTCCCCCGAATCGATTGCGGAATTGACGTTGTGGCGATGTTTTACACGACTGCGCGGCGCTTTGCCACGAGCGCCCGGCGTTAGCCGGTTCTCAGAATCGGGCAGCGGCTGGGCCCGAATTGCCGCGATGAGAGGCGGATCACGGTTCGCTTGCCGATATGCATTCAATTTGGCGATACCCGGACACCTGCGGAGGCGTATGAGCCGGATGAAGGACAACGTCGTTCCCTTTCCGTTGAACCGGCGGCGCGAGCTGACCGGATGCCCGCACTGCGGGACGGTCAGCGACGTCTGGCAGATCGGCCGCTTGCTCTGGGCCTACTGCAGGGCACACGGCTTACGCTGGGTCGTCGCCGACTTTCACAGCGTCGCACCGCAGTCGATCGATCGCCGGGACATGGCGAGCGGCCTCGAATTTCTCGCCAGTTACACCGAAGTGTCGCGATAAGGGGCCGGCGCCGTGATATAAATTCCGGCCTGGGTTTCGGGCGCGAACGGTGGCCGGGTGCTACGCCGATCCATTGCTGTTTGTTTCCTCCTTTCGACACAGGCTTGCGGCGGCAGCGGCGCGATCGGTAGCGCGGGTGTCGCTTTCGCAGATACCGTGCCGATCCATGCGATACAGGGCAGCGGGCCATCGAGTCCGCTTGCGGGGGATATCGTCCTTGTCGAGGGCATCGTTACCGGCGATTTCCAGTCGAACGACGGCGACCTTGACGATCTCGGCGGATTCTTCCTGCAGCAGCAGGTTCCCGATGCCGACGCGGCAAGCTCGGAGGCCATATTCGTCGATGACAATGGCCTTGGC
>JAOUIH010000158.1 GCA_029884165.1 Gammaproteobacteria bacterium
GGAGCAGCGGTTCGCGAACAGGTTACCGTGGAATTCGATGACGGCGCGGCTGCCGGCCTTTTGATGCAGCCCATCCACGTTCTGCGTGATCAACGTAAGCCGGGGAACGAGACTGGCTAGCCGCGCAAGGGCGAAGTGCCCGGGGTTGGGCGCGGCGGCCGCGACCAGTTCGCGGCGCCACGAATACCAGCGCCAGACCAGCTCGGGATCCCGGGAGAACGCCTCCGGAGTCGCGAGTTCCAGCGGATCGTACCGCTCCCACAGCCCGGTCTGGGCTGCGCGAAAGGTCGGTATGCCGCTCTCGGCCGACATGCCGGCGCCGGTCAGCACGCACAGGTGCCGGCACGCGCGCAGGACGTCGGCCAATTCCCGCGGTGTCGCCGGCCGCTGCCCCATCAGGCAGCAGCGTCTGCCTTGGCCTTGACCAGCTGCCGCAGGACGTACTGCAGGATGCCGCCATGCTCGAAGTAATCGCGTTCCTTCGGCGTGTCGATCCGGATGCGAGCCTCGAATTGCTTCGCCGTCCCGTCCGGCGCCGTGGCCTTGATACGGACCGTCGTCGCCGCAGGATCCTCGTGACCAGCGATGTCGTAGCTCTCGCGGCCGGTCAGACCGAGGCTTTCGGCGCTGTCACCGTCCTTGAACTGCAACGGCAGCACGCCCATTCCGATCAGGTTGGACCGGTGGATGCGCTCGAAGCTCTTGGCCAGCACGGCCCGGACGCCGAGCAGCATCGTGCCCTTGGCTGCCCAGTCGCGCGACGAGCCGGTTCCGTATTCGCTCCCGGCGATGACGAGCAGCGGCGTGTTCGCGGCCTTGTACTGCAATGAGGCAGCGTAGATCGTCATTTCCTTGTCATCGGGCTGGTGGCGCGTCCAGCCGCCCTCGGTGCCCTGCGCGAGCCGGTTGCGCAGGCGAATGTTGGCGAAAGTGCCCCGCATCATGACCTCGTGGTTGCCGCGTCGCGAACCGTAGGAATTGAAATCCGCCGGCTTGACGCCCTGTGCCATCAGGTACTCTGCGGCCGGGCTCTTCGACGCAATGCTGCCGGCAGGCGAAATGTGGTCGGTCGTGACCGAGTCGCCGAGCAAGGCGAGTACGCGGGCGCCGCGGATGTCCTTGACCGGCTCCGTATCGAGCGTGATGCCCTCGAAATAGGGGGGGTTCTTGACGTAGGTCGAGTCGTCGTCCCACGCATAGAGCTCGCCGGTCGGCACGTTGAGGCTGTTCCAGTTCTTGTCGCCTTCGAAAACGCCGGAGTAGCTCGACTTGAACATGTTCGAATTGATCGTTGCGCGGATCAGGTCGTGGATTTCGCGCTGGCTCGGCCAGATGTCGCGCAGGTACACGGGCTTGCCGTCGCGGCCCATTCCCAGTGGATCCGTCGTCAGGTTGACGTCCATGCGTCCGGCCAGTGCGTAGGCGACGACGAGCGGCGGAGAGGCGAGGAAGTTCATCTGCACGAGCGGATGAATCCGCCCCTCGAAATTCCGGTTGCCCGACAGGACGCTGCAGCCGACGATCTTGCCTTGCTGCACCGCGGTCGTGATTTCGTCCCGCAACGGGCCCGAATTGCCGATACAGGTCGTGCAGCCGTAGCCGACCGTGTAGAAACCCAGCGCATCCAGGTCGTCCAGCAGTCCCGACTTCTCCAGGTACCCGGTTACGACGCGCGATCCGGGTGCAAGGCTCGTCTTGACCCAGGGCTTGGCCTTGAGCCCCTGCGCGTTTGCGTTCCGGGCGAGCAGTGCCGCGCCGAGCATCACCGCGGGGTTCGAGGTGTTGGTGCAGCTGGTGATTGCGGCAATCAGCACGGCCCCGTCCCGGATCTCGACATCCTTGCCGTCGATCTTCGTGCGGACGACGCCGCCGGATTCGCGACTCGCCGTCGCCGCCGCCACGGCTTTCTTGTATACCTCGTCCGCGCGCTTCAGCGGGATGCGATCCTGCGGACGCTTCGGTCCGGCAATACTGGGTTCGACGGTGCCCAGATCCAGCTCCAGCTGGTCGCTGTAGAGAGCATGCGGCTGACCGTCGTGTCGCCACAGGCCCTGTGCCTTGGCATATGCCTCGATCAGGCGGACCTGGCCCGGGTCGCGTCCGGACAACTCGAGATAGCGGATCGTCTCCCCGTCGATAGGGAAGATGCCGCAGGTGCTGCCGAACTCGGGCGCCATGTTGCCGAGCGTCGCGCGGTCCGCGAGCGGCAGCTCGGCCAGGCCGTCGCCGAAGAACTCGACGAACTTCCCGACGACGCCCCGTTTACGAAGCATCTCCGTGACGGTCAGCACGAGGTCGGTGGCGGTCGTGCCTTCCTGCAGCCTGCCGGTCAGCTTGAAGCCGACAACCTGCGGAATCAGCATCGTTATCGGCTGGCCCAGCATGGCGGCTTCGGCCTCGATGCCGCCAACGCCCCAGCCGAGCACGCCGAGGCCGTTGATCATGGTCGTGTGCGAGTCGGTGCCGACGACGGTGTCCGGATAGAGCTGGCGCGTGCCGTTCGCATCGGTGTCGAACACGACCCGGCCCAGGAACTCCAGGTTGACCTGGTGCACGATGCCGGTATTCGGCGGCACAACTCGGAAATTCTCGAACGCTTTCTGGCCCCAGCGCAGGAACGAATAGCGCTCCTTGTTCCGATTGAATTCGATCTTGTTATTCAGATCCAGCGCGTCGGCCGTGCCGTAGCGATCGACCTGCACCGAATGGTCGATGACGAGTTCCGCCGGCGACAGCGGATTGATGCTGTCGGCCGAACCACCCAGCTTGACGACCGCATCGCGCATCGCCGCGAGATCGACGACCGCGGGCACGCCGGTGAAGTCCTGCAGGATGACGCGCGCCGGCGTGAAGGAAATCTCGGTGTCGGGTTCCGCCTTCGGATCCCAGTTCGCGAGCGCCAGTATGTCGTCGCGCGTGACGTCGCGGCCGTCCTCGAAGCGCAGCAGGTTCTCCAGCAGGATCTTGAGCGAGTAGGGAAGCCGGTCTACGTGACCGTCTTTCACCGCATCCAGTCGGAAAATTTCGTACTTTCGTCCGCCCACCTCGAGGCTGGAACGTGCGCCGAAGCTATCCTGCATATCTTTATCTCCGGGGAACCTATCGGGAAACGACAACCGGGGCACGGCCCCGCGCGGGCCGGGATTATAGCGGATGCGTCGCGGGATTGCGGCACCGCCACGGTCCCGCGATACCTCAGACGGCCTGTTCGAGCGTGCGCTCCTGGCGTCGCGTAACGTCTATCACCGCGCCGCCGAGGCAGCGGTCACCGGCGTAGAACACCGCGTACTGGCCGGGTGCGACGGCTCGCTGCGGCACATCGAAACGAACCTCGAGACGGCCGGGTGCGTCCTCTTGCACGGTGCAAGCCTGGTCCGGCTGGCGGTAGCGCAGCTTTACCGAGCAGCGAAATTCAGAGCCCGCCGCGAGTTCGGCCGGGGCCGCCCCGATCCACGCGGGCTCCGAGGCCAGGATCGAGTCGCTGTACAGCAGCCGGTGCTCGCCCTGCACGACGACCAGCGTGTTCGTCTCGAGTTCCTTGTGCGCAACGTACCAGGGCGCGTCGCCGGCGTCGCGGAGCCCGCCGATACCCAGCCCCTGGCGCTGGCCCGGCGTGTAGTACATCAAGCCCTGATGCTCGCCGAGCAGTCGCCCGTCCGGCGATCGTATCGGCCCGGGCTGCGCGGGGAGGTAATTCGCGAGGAATTCCCGGAACGGCCGCTCCCCGATGAAACATATGCCCGTGCTGTCCTTCTTGTCGTGCGTCGCCAGGCCGCGATCCCGCGCGATCCGCCGGACTTCGTCCTTGTGGAGTTCGCCGAGCGGGAAGACCGTTTCCCCCAGCGCTTCGTCCGGCACGGCGTGCAGGAAATAGGTCTGGTCCTTATTCAGGTCCCGTGCTTTCCTGAGCTGCAGGTCCATGCCGACCCGCTGCGTACGAGCGTAGTGGCCGGTAGCGAGCAGCTCCCCGCCGAGCCTCTTCGCGAACTCGCGAAAGACGCCGAACTTGATTTCCCGATTGCAGAGGACATCCGGGTTGGGCGTACGGCCCGCACGGTATTCATCGAGAAAATAGCGGAAGACCCGCTCGCGGTACGCGCGCGCGAAGTTCACGTGGTGCAGCGGTATGTCCAACTGGTCGCAGATCTTGCGGGCGTCCTGCAGGTCCTCCGCGGCCGTACAGTAGCCTGCGTCGTCGTCCCAGTTGGTCATGTGCAGGGCGTGCACATCCGCGCCCCGCTCTTTGAGCAGCAGGGCGGCTACGGCGGAGTCGACGCCGCCGGACAGGCCAAGGATGACGCGGCGGCCCTCCGGGTCGGGGGACAGGATGTTCATGGGACCGGCCATTGTACCAGCCCGCGGGCCGGCTGCTGGCTCAGACGAGCGAGGCGCTCGCGAGGACCGCGTGCACATTGCGCTGCAGCGGCAGCATGCCGCGCAGCATATCGGCCGGCCTGCGCAGGCCGGCCTCGAAATCCTGGATGCAACGCAGGACGACCGGCGAGCGGAGTTCGCGTGAGCGCCGTTTCAGTTCTGCGTGCTCGTACCAGCGTACGCCGACGATGCCCGCATCCAGACGCTGATCCGGCATTTCGCGGAGGAAATCGCCGACGAACATGATGCGCAGGAATTGCTGGCGGGTTTGCGGGTGGATCCAGAGGTAAACGCCGAGGAGTTCGCGGATCGCGACCTCGCAGCCGGATTCCTCCAGGGTCTCCCGGATGGCCGCTTCTTCGGGGGATTCGCCGCTCTCGATGTGTCCGCCGGGCTGGGTCAGCACCAGCGCGTTGGCGACGCGCTCCTTGATGATCAGGTAGCGTCCTTCGCGCTCGACGAGCATCGCCACTGTCAGGTCGGTCGGCAGCACGTGGTAATTCGGTGAATCAGATACCCAACTGCCTGAATTCTATCTCGACTTCGCTGGCTTGCCAGATTTCATCGAACATTTTGCCGTAAACGCGGGCGACGGACGGCTCGTAGGTATCGACGATGCCTTCCCAGCGAGCGGCCTGGAGGCGGTAGACGAGAGCCGTCTCATCCGCGATGCAAAACGCCTCGGTGTGCGTGCGCAGATCCTCGCGGACATGGCGAAACTCGATGTAGGTGTTCAGCCGGCGGCCCAGGGCAACGAACGCATTGCCGTTCTTGATTGCGCGCGTCGGGTCGGCGATGAGGACGCGGACGCGGGCATAGCGTTGCGACAGGATCAGGTGCTTGACGACTTCCAGGAAATCCAGGTCATCGTAGATACCGGGCTCCAGGTCATGCGTAAAAATCGACAGGCGGCGGGTCGCTTCTCCGGCCACCTCGATGGCGGCGCGGCGCATTTCTTCCTGTGTCGAAATGACCCAACGGCGACCTTTTTCCCTGGCTGGTTCCATGCTTGCCCGCATACTGACTCGTGTCGAGCCCGGCATCCGAGAGGCCGGGCGGTCCGGGCCGGGTCCGGACCCGGTCCTCTGCGGCATTGCGACTTCGAGAAGGACGACGCCCGGGAGTTCCCGACCGACGCGACTCCCACTGCTGCCGCCGCTGCCAAGGATTCTACCGAGGAGCCCCGCAAGCCCTTGCCAACTGCGTCACGTTTTCGAGGTCGCTGCGGCCGGAAACCGCACGAGATCAGGCTTGCGGGCCGGATGTCAGACCACCCGGTTCGATCGCACCCAGCTCGACCAGCCACGCGAGGACATCGGGCAGATCGGAGCGTCTGGCCGGCTCGAGGTCCGCCGGCTGCAGGGTGACGGCGCCGTCGCGGCAAAGCCGGGCCACGAAGTCCGCCTGCGCCTCCGATATCTCGCGCCCGCGGCCGTTCGCGAACAGCCAGGTCGCCGCATCGATCCGGCAACGCGCGATGCGTGCCATGCCGTGCACGCTGGCCGGGGTTCCGCCGAGTATCTCGGCAGCGAGCCCGGCGGCCTCCTGCCGGGTCGACGGCTCGGGCGTCAGCCATTCCTTGGTCGATGTCGTTACCGCGCCGAGCGCACGTACGATATCCGTGTCGGCGCAGCGAACATCGTCGCCGAGGAGTGCGCGCGCGCGCGCAATTGCCAGCGGGGAAATCAACCCGGCGACGGCCTCGTCGCAGCGGAGGTCCGGATCGGCGTAAAAGCGGCGCCTGTCGGCTGCGCTCGCTTTCGGGATCTCGCGCCCGCAAATGCCGCGCAGTGCGACGAGCAGGTCGGCGCGCGTCGGCGCGCGAAAGCCGATCGAATAGGTCGTGCAGGCATCGCGCGCAATGCCCCAGTGAGGAACGCCCGGCGGCAGGTAGAGCACGTCACCCCGCGTCGCGCAGTAGGGGTCCGGGTCGTCGAA
>JAOUIH010000160.1 GCA_029884165.1 Gammaproteobacteria bacterium
CCTCGATCTGCGCGGTGGACTGTGCGAATACCGCCGGGCTCGCGAGTGCGAGCATGACGGCCGTCGACACGGGCGTGCGCGCGAAGTTTCGGGAAGATTTCCTGGGATTGTCCCCCTGCATAACGGATCTCCGGTTGTATTTATGCCTACCGGAGTCTACCGCTGAAATCGTGACAATATCCAGTTCTCGCACGCATTTGTGAAGGCCGAGCTGTCGTGCTGTGGTAATTTCACAACGATTTGGCCAGGTTGCGGCAGTAACGGGCGCAACTATCACGGCGCACACGCATTCACACCGCACCGATACTGCAGCAAGCTCAGCGCCAGCTTACCGGCGAGGTACCTCGGGATAGCGCTCGAGAACTTCGCCGAGCACCTGCCGCAACGGGCCGAGCCAGGTCTCGTAATGCTGCCACTGCTCGGTTCCCTGCGTGTATATCGGCTGGCGGACCTGTTCCGAACTCGCGGTGCGTACCGGCCGCTGACTCTCGTAGAAGCGCAGGCATTCGGGCTCGAATTCGAGGCCGCAGTAAGCCAGCATCTCGCGCACCACGGCCTCCGTATCCGCGACCGTGCGCTCGTAGATCACGCGGTGAACGCGTCCGGGCAGAACCTCGTCGAAGTGCGCCATCAGTTCGACGTAGTCCCGGTAGAAGCGCCCCATGTCCTCGAGCCCGTAGCTGAAGTTCTGGCCGCGCGCGTAGTACTGCTTGAAATTGGAAAAACAGCAGGCTAGCGGGTGGCGGCGGGCGTCGATGATTCTCGCATTGGGCAGGATGAGCTGGATCATCCCGACATGCAGGAAATTGTTCGGCATCTTGTCGATGAAAAACGGCTTGTCGGTCTTCCGGAAGACTCTCGTCCTGTCGAGATACTGCTGGCCGATAGCGCGCAATTCGTCAGCGCTCTTCGATGCCAGCACGTCGGCGTAAACGGCGATGTCCTCGGCGTCGGCCTCGTCTCGCAGTTCCTTCGCCAGCGTGATCATGGCCGGCAGCTCCGCCGTTCCTTCGACCTGCGAATGGCAGGACAGGATCTGCTCCAGCAGCGTCGAGCCTGAGCGCGGCATGCCAACGATGAAAATGGGGTCGGGTGCTTCGCATCCGGAACGGGCGTGCTTTTCGAAGAACTCGCGGCTGAATTTCTTCTGCAGGCGCCTGGACCGCTCGGTGTTCAGGTCCGCATCGTAATGATGTCCCTTTCGATGCAGGGCATTGCCCCGGTCGTAATGCTCGAAAGACTTCGCGTAGTCGCCGGCGTCTTCGTATGCCTTGCCCAGCGCGAAGTGCAGGTGGACGCGGTCCTCGTCGCCGACACCCGGATCGGCCAGCTGGCCGTGCATGGCCGAGAGGTCGGATTCCGAAAAACGGAAGGTCTTCAGGTTGGCAAGGCTCCAGTAGGCCTCGCCGAAAGCGGGATTGCATTCGATACTCTTGCGGTAAGCATCGACACATTCGGCCTGCCGCCCCTCGGTCTTGAGGACGTGTCCGTAGCTCAGCCAGATCTTCGCGTTGCCCGCATACTCGCGCAGCAGGTCGGCATAGGTCTGGCTCGACCGCTCGTATTCGCCTATCCGGCTCAGGGTCACCGCGTACAGGTTGCGGTAGCCCGGGTTGCGGGGCTCCTCCCCCAGCAGGCGCTCCAGTTCCGTCTTCGCGGCCAGCGAGTCGTTGCGGCGGTGCAGCAGCAGCGCGTAGTTGTAACGCGCCGCCGAAAAGCTCGGGGCGAGTTCGAGGCAGCGCCGCAACAGGTTGATCGCGTCTTCGTCCCGGTCGCAGCGTACGGCGACCTCGGCCAGCATGCGTATGGCCGGCACGTCGGTCGGTTTCTGCGCCAGGTGCTTCTTGAGGATCCGCTCCGCGAGCGAAACATTGTTGGAAACCATCGCGCCGGCCGCCTGCAGCAAGACCGGGTCTTTCGTCGAGCAACGGACGTGGCGCGAGTACGCGGCATCCGCCGCGTCGCCATCGCCCGTTGCCATCAGGTGGTCGCCGAGGACTCGCCAGGCTTCGGTGTGGTCGGGTTTGAGCTCGACGGTCCGGCGCAGGGCCCGAATAGCGTCATCGCCGCGGCCGACCGCCGCCAGTGCGAGCCCGTATTCGAAATGCGCGGCGATCCAGCCGGGTTGTTCCGCGACCAGTGGTTCCACGAGTTCCAGCGCGGCCTGCGGATCGCCGGTCAGCCGTCGCGCAGCGCCCAGCAACAGCCTGGCCGGCGGATGCTGCGGGACGACCCTGAGAATTTCCCGGGCCTGCTCGGCCGCGAGCCCGGGTTCCACCTTCAGCAACTGCGCCGCGCGCGCCAGGGCCGCGTCCAGCGTGCCGGTGGGTTCGGTTGCGGTCGTCATGCTTACTGTTTCCCGTGTCGCGCCGGCGCCGGATGCGCCGGTCGCCGCCCGGCTATTCCCGTTCCGTGCTGGAACCGGCGATTCTAGCAGGATGTTGAAAATGCTCGTCCAGACCTTTTTCAACGTCGCGAGTCCGGCGCATGTCCGGGCTCGCTCCCGACGGTTCAAGCACTTACCTTCTTGAACCGCGGGCGAGACATCCTTGTCTCGCTCTCGCAGGGCGTTTTGCAACACCCTGCCAGGCCGTCATCCCCGCGGGAACAATTCGATAGGTATGGCCGGCTCCGCCGGTACCGGCATTCGGGTACCGGGCGCTGCTGCTGTGTCCCGGGTGCAGTTTGCCTAGTGCGTGCCCGCGGTTCCGGTACCGAGACCGAGGTGTTTGAGCATGATGCCGAACACGTCGACCTGGTGCATGAACGGGGGCAGCGCGCGCACGCCCGGCCCCGCGGCATAGACCGGTACCTGCACGCCCGAGTGCTCCTCCCAGTCGGGCGAGTCATTGGTCGAGTAATTGACGCCCATGATGCCGCCCTCGGGCGTCCGGATGCGGGCGAAGCGGCCCGGGCTCGCATGTTCCTGCGGCGCCAGCTCGCTGGTTTCCGGTATCAGTTGCGCCGCATGGCCGTGGTCGGCCGTGACCAGGATCAGCGTTTCGGGATGCGTTGCGGCGTAGTCGAGCGCGAGCGCGAGCGCCTCGTCCAGCTGGCCGACCTCGCCGATATGGCCGCAGGTCCGCCAATAGTGTGCCTGGTCGTCGATGGAGGCGGATTCGACCATCAGCACGAATCCCCGCGGTCCGTCCAGCCGCCGCAGGGCGGCACCGGTCATTTCGGCCAGCGTCGGCACGTCCGCGAACTCCGGATTGTCCTCGCAGGCGAACGGTTCCGGCCAAAGGACCCTGCCGTCCTCGCGCTGGACGAACTCAGCAATTGCGCCCCCGCTGCCCCGCAGTTTTACCGGCATGATGCCGTCGGAAAAAAGTCCGATCGTCCTGTCCTGGCCGCGAATCGAGGCGAGGTCCGAACGGTTCCTGATGATCGAAAAACCGTTCTGACGCGCGAGGTCGAGCACCGTCGTCCCGGATCCCTGTTCCACCGGCTGGTCGAAGTCCCGCAGTCCGCCGCCGAGAATCAGGTCGAGTCCGGACTCCGCTATTTGCTCCGCGACCGATCCTCGGCCGCCGCGGCTCTTGTAGTCCTTCGAGCAATTCGTCGAATACTGGGGGTGGGTCTTGTCCACCAGTTCCATGCTCGACGGACCCTGGCAATATCGCTGATCGATGTGCGCAACGAAGGCAGCAGGTGTCGCATCGGTGATACTCGTCGACGACACCACGCCGGTTGCGAATCCGGCGGCCGACGCCAGTTCCATGACGCTTGCCAGCTTCTGGTCGGTGCCGGCAGCCGTGCTGACCCGTCCAATGCTCGTCGCGGTGCCCGTTGCCAGGGCTGTCCCGCCACTCGCCGAGTCGCCGACGTACACCGGAATGCGCGGGTCGGCCTCGTCGACCGTCAGCACCTGCGCTGCGCCCCGGTAGGGCATGGCGTCCAGTACGAGTCGGCCTCTGCTGCCGACCAGATAGTTCCGCGCGATCGTGATCTGCTGGTCATCCATGCCGTCGCCTATGAAGAGGATGACCCTTGGCGCAGCCGGTTCGGCAGCGGGCCCGGATGTTCCGCGATCGCAGGAAGCTGCCTGTACAAGTAGCGCCAGTGCGGCGAGAAGTCTGAATCGGTTCATCGGTTCCTCTTTGCCCGGGTGTACCTGGCTTGCATCACTCATGGACGCGGCGAATACAGTCTGCTAATTACCTGCGCTGACATCATAATCCGCGATTCGAGCGGGACGGTAATCTAACTGGTCCGGAGGCCGGCGTGACGAAGCATTTGAAATCAGCGTTAGCGTTCCTGGCGGTCGCTTTTGCGCCCGGCCATGCCGACGCCGAACGTACCGGCCTCGGCTTCGTCGAACTCGTGCACGCAAAGCCGTCGGTAACCGGTCCCGTGGCAAACGAGCTGTTCCTGGCTCCCGCGGGCTCGGGCAGGGCCAGGCATCGATTTTCCGGAGCCATCAGCATCCCGGAGCACGCCATGTTGTCGGAGCCCGCCCGGATCGAGCCACAGGAAATCGGCGGCAAGAAGACGCAGCTGTTCCCGGGCGTCGAACTCGAGTTCGTTTCCTACAACGAATACCTCGTCCCCTTGCGGCGGGATGTCCTCGTCGCCGCCGACGGCGACAGTTACTGGCAGATCCAGGTGTCGCCGGGGCGAACCTGGTCGGAGGAAGGCGACCACGGCATGTCGCGCGCGGCATTTCCGTTTTTCCTGACGAGCATCATCGAAAACGAAACCTATAACGGCGTCGCAAGCTTTCTTTATGACGACGAATCTGTCTCGGAACTCCGTTACCAGGTCGTGCAGCAGCTCGCTCCGTTCATGATACGGACCCGGTTCGTCGCGGCGGGCCAGGCGCCTGTCGCCTACCGGCCATACGCGATCGACGACAGCCAGCTGGTCGACGAGTTCAGGCAGGAGCTTGCGGACAGGCTGCCCTGGCGCGACTGGTCGGAACTCGAGCACCGTTACGGCGCGGATACGCTCGCCGACTTCGATTCCGGCATTGACCCGCAACTCGTCGTCACCAGCGGCCTCGTCATCGATGGTGAGGTTTACGTGCGATCGATGGACACGCCATACGGCCCGTACCCGTTTCCGAGGGAAATGCGCCACGGTGTCTGGTCCGTCACGAAGTCGGCGGCCGCCATGCTGGCGCTGATGCGCCTCGCGCAGAAATACGGCGACGAGGTCCTGGATTATCGAATCCGCGACTATCTCGAAGTGGACGCAGATCACAGCGGCTGGGACGACGTGAAATTCCGGCACGCCCTGAGCATGGCAACCGGCATCGGGACCGGGCCGATTACGGAGCCGAATAACATCGGCGACGGCGACGCGAGCAACGGGACGAACGAGGCGGACTTCCAAGCCTACATGGACTGGTATCTTGCGCCGACGCTCGCCGAAAAGCTCCGCCACGTCTTCCGTACGCCCAGGTATCCCTGGGGCCCGGGCAAGGTCGCCCGCTACCGCGACCCCGACATATTCACGCTGTCGGCAGCAATGGAAAGCCTGCTGAAGGCAAGGGAGGGGCCGGACGCGGACCTGTGGCGGATGATGCAGGACGAGGTGTATCGCCCGATCGGCATTCACCATATTTCGATGACCCGGACTCGCGAGTCCTCGGGCCTGGGCACGCCGATACTCGCCTGGGGGCTTTACGTTTCGATAGACGACATCGCGAAGGTCGCCATGCTGGTCCAGAACGGCGGTATGCACGAGGGCGTGCAATTACTTAGCCGGGCAGGCGTCGCTGAGGCGCTGTACGAAACCGATGTCCGCGGGCTCCCGACTGGCGAGAGCAACGTGCACGGAGCCAAGACCTACCACTTGTCACTGTGGCAAGAGCCCTATGTGACGTCGTCGGGCAGGCAGTATGCGGCCCCGCGCATGTCGGGCTACGGCGGCAACATCGTGCAGCTGATGCCGAACGGCATTGTGGGTTTTCGGCTTGGCAGCGGCGGCGACAGGCCACTGGAACGAATGACCGTCATCGCGGACCGGATTCGGCCGTTCGATAATCACGGCCGCCGCTGAGGTCTATCGCGACCGTTTTCAGTCGCAGCAGCGACGGGCAGGTCGGGTATCGAACCGCTGCTTCGTCACGAAATTCAGTGGCTTCGACGATTTCCTGCGGGTCGCGCGGTATTCGTGCGGCACCGGAAATGAAATGCATCAGCATTGCATTTGGTACACACTTAAAGGGTACGGGGCGAAAGCAAAACCGGGGGTTTGAATACATGGCTCGACGTTCGGGGGGGAGGCAGGCGCGGCACGCTTTGCGCAGCGCGCCATTGGCAGTTGATCAGAAGCCGGTACGACCGGGCGAGCGGGGTGGCCG
>JAOUIH010000159.1 GCA_029884165.1 Gammaproteobacteria bacterium
GGTATTCGCGCCGGCGCCGGATTCGGTGCACCTTCTCCGCGGTGTTCGCCATCTCGAAGTAGGTCGAGAAGGACCGGATCACCTCGTTGGCGAAAATCGTTTCGCGGCCGCGGACGAGCTCGGTGAGGGACTCGTCCGGACGCTCATTGCCCTCGCGGCGCCGGATAGCGCGGAGCCGCGCCTCCTCGACGAAATCGAACAGCTCCTCGCCGCACTGCTCGAGTATCAGCTCGCCGACCATGGAGCCCAGCGTGCGGACATCGTCACGCAGTGCCTGGTCCTTGTCCTCGAATTGGATGTCCTGGCGGCGCAAGCTTGTGATTCCCTGAGATCTGCTTATTCGACCGTCATGATGCGAAAGGATTTCGTCAGGTGACAGCTCGCCGCAGAGGCTAGTCCCGGAAATTCTCGTATTGCAGCGGCAGGTCGACGTCGGCGCCCTTGAGCAAGGCGATGGCGGCCTGCAGGTCGTCCTTCTTCTTGCCGGTTATGCGCAGCTTGTCGCCCTGGATGGCCGCCTGCACCTTGAGCTTGCTGCCCTTGATCAGCTTGACGAGCTCACGCGCCAGGTCCGAGTCGATGCCCTTGCGCAGGATCACCTTCTGGCGGGCTTCGCTGCTGGTGATCTCAGGCTCCTCTTCCTTCATGCAGCCGATGTCGATGCCGCGCTTCGCGAGCTTCTGGCGCAGGATGTCGAGCATCTGCTTGAGCTGGAAGTCGGACTGGCTTGTCATGCTGATGACGTTGTCTTCGAGTGCGAAGCGTGAGTTGGTCCCCTTGAAGTCGAAACGGGTATTCACCTCGCGGCTCGCCTGGTCGATCGCATTGGCGGCCTCGTGGGCATCGAACTCGCTGACTACGTCGAAAGAAGGCATGTCTGGCTCCGCGCTCGCCGGGAGTGTAGCGCGTCGGCGATGAAGCCGCCCGCGACGAGGGCGCGACGATAGCAGAAAGCGCGCGCACTGCCCAGCGTGGAAACCCGCTAAAAACAGGCATTTGCGCACGCCGCAACGGCCGCGCCGACACCTCGCCGTGCCGGTGCCGGGTAACCCGGGACCCGCATCCGGGACGGCCAGCGGAGGGGCGGCTGCGTTGCTACCCGGGCCCTACCTGCGCTACCGTGACGGGCCTGCGCAAGTCGTGCTCCCCTGCTGAGCGACGGCAGAGCGGTCAGTATTCGAGAGGGAACATTGGACGCTTTTACGCCCGACGCCCACGGAGTTGCCGTGCTGCTGCTGACCGCGGTAGCCTTGTTCCTGTTCACCCGTGACCACATTCCCCTCGAGAGCTCCAGTCTCGCGGTGTTGATCGTCCTGGTCGTCGGCTTCCAGCTCTTCCCCTATGCCCGCGACGGCGAAACCCTGCGTGCCGCCGACTTCTTTACCGGATTCGGCAACGAGGCGCTGATCGCGATATGCGCGCTGATGATCGTCGGCAAGGCGCTGGAAACCACCGGCGCCCTGCAGCCGCTTGCGACGGTAGTTGGCCGGGCCTGGCAGTCGCGCCCGGTGCTCGCATTACTCGTGACGCTGGTCGCCGGCGCCGTGCTCAGCGCGTTCATGAACAACACGCCGATCGTCGTGCTGCTTATGCCAATCCTCGTCGGCGTGTCCCTGCGCGTCAAATTTCCCGTCTCCAGCGTAATGCTGCCGATGGGTTACGCGACCATCATCGGTGGCATGGCGACGACGATCGGCACGTCGACCAACCTGCTGGTTGTCGGCATCGCGCGCGACATGGGACTGCGCGAATTCGGAATGTTCGACTTCGTGTTGCCCGTCGCCATCGTGGGTGGTGCCGGGATACTGTTCCTCTGGATCGTTGCCCCGCGGCTGCTCCCGGACCGCGTGCCGCCCATGCAGGACACGACGCCGCGCATCTTCACCGCGCAACTGCATGTCAAGGAAGGCGGGTTCGCGGACGGCGCGACGCTGTCGGAGGCGCTGGCCAAGACTGACAACAACATGCGCGTCGACAAGATCCAGCGCAGCGAGTCGCTGTTCCTGGCGAAACTTCCGTCGGTGACGTTGTTGCCCGGCGACCGGCTGTTCGTCAAGGACTCGCCCGAGAACCTGAAGCACTTCGAGCGGGTGCTCGGCGCCACGCTGTACAACATCTCCGACAGCGAGCACCCGGTCGACGAGGAAACACCCCTGTCCGCGGAGGGCCAGCAGCTCGCGGAAGTCGTCGTCACGCGCGGGTCGCCGCTGCACCTGCGCAGTCTCGCGGCCGCGAACTTCACCTCGAGTTATGGGCTGATGCCGCTCGCGATTCACCGCGCCCGGACGCCGAGCTCACAGGTCACCGGCGACCTGAGCGCGATTCGCCTCCGTGCGGGCGACGTGCTGCTGGTGCAGGGCAGCCGCGACGCCATCGACAACCTGAAAGCCAGCGGCACGATGCTCGTGCTGGACGGCACGATGGACCTGCCGCACACCCACAAGGCGAACCGCGCATTCGGCGTCATGGGCTTCGTCGTGCTGGCGGCCGCGCTCGGGATCATGCCGATCTCGATCTCGGCGATGATCGGCGTCGGCCTGGTGCTGGTCCTCGGTTGCCTGACCTGGCGCGATGCGGCGGAGTCGCTGTCCGTGCAGGTGATCATGATCATCGTGACGAGCCTCGCGCTCGGCAAGGCGCTGACCGAGACCGGGATGGCGGATTATCTCGCGATGTCCTTCGTCGGCTCGGTTTCGGCCCTGCCGGTCGCGGCCATACTGGCCGCGTTCATCCTGATCATGACGGTGCTGACGAACATCGTCTCCAATAACGCAGCGGCGGTCATCGGAACGCCGATCGCGGTGGCGATCGCCCAGCAGCTCAACGTCCCGCCGGAGCCGTTCGTGCTGGCCGTGCTGTTCGGGGCGAACATGAGCTATGCGACACCTTTCGGTTACCAGACGAACCTGCTGATCCTGAGCGCGGGCGGCTACAAGTTCGCGGACTTCCTGCGAGTCGGCATCCCGCTGACGATCCTGATGTGGGTCGGTTTCTCGCTGCTCCTGCCGGTGCTCTACCAGCTCTGAGCCCGCAGGGTTCCGCTTGACGCGCCCGGCCACCGTGGGGATACTCCGGCCAATGAAGTTATTTCCCCGGCATCGCTGGAGCTGGCTGTGGCTACCCCGACAGGAGAGGGTGGCTGGCTGACGCGTAGCTGAAGAGTCCAATACCGGAACCCATCTCCGCCAGACAGTGGAGCTGGGTTTTTTTTTGGCTCTCCGCAGTGGACCTCCACCATCGGGAAAATGAGCCGTAGATCTATTGCCCGGTCGGAACCGGGCGCGAGCAGAAACGATGATGCAACCGCCTTTCGACATAGCGGCCGACCTCGACACCCCGGTGTCGGCCTACCTGAAGCTCCGCGACCTGAAGCCGCGCTTCCTGCTCGAGAGCGTCGAGGGCGGCGAGCGGCTGGCGCGCTACTCGTTCCTCGGCTTCGGCGATGCGCTGGAGGTCCGGCTCGACGAAAAGGGCTTCAGGGTCGGCGACAAGGTGGAGCCCCGGCCGCGCAACCAGCAGGAGTACCTGGGCGGCCTGCGGGCTGCGCTTGCGGCGGCGCCGCGCCCGAAGCCGGAGGTTCCGGGACTGCCTTTCACGGGCGGACTGGTCGGTGTTTCCGGCTATGACGTTGTCCGGCTGTTCGAGCGCCTGCCGGCGAACACCGCGCCACAGCCCGGGATCCCCGATGCCGCCTTCACCGCTACCAGCTCGACCCTGGTCTTCGACCACCTGACCCGGCGGGTCGCGCTGCTGCACGACGGGCCGGAAACCGAGCGCGCTGAACTCCGCCGGCGAGTCATCCGGCGACTCCGCGGCCCGATACCGGACAGCCGCCAGGATGTCACCGTGTCGGAGCCGGTGGCCGGCATGAGCGAGGCGGACTATGTCGAGCGGGTCGAGGCCTGCAAGGAATACATTGCCGCCGGCGACATCTACCAGATCGTGCTGTCGGTGCTCTTCTCAGGACGCACGAACGCCGACCCGTTCGAGGTCTATCGGGCGATGCGCCTGCTGAACCCGTCGCCGTACATGTTCTTCCTCGAGTTCGGCCCGCTGAAGGTCGTGGGCTCGTCGCCCGAGGCGCTCGTTCGGCTGCACGGCCGGACCGCGTCGCTCCGGCCAATCGCCGGCACGCTGCCGAGAGGGAACTCGGCGGAAGAGGATCTCGCGAACGAACACAGGCTGCTCGCGGACCCGAAGGAGGCGGCGGAGCACGTCATGCTGGTCGACCTCGCGCGCAACGACCTGGGCCGGGTCGCTGCGGCTGGCACGGTCCACGTCGACCCGTATCGTTCGATCGAGCGCTACAGCCACGTGATGCACATCGTCAGCGGCGTCAAGGGCGAGCTGGAGCAGGCCCACGACGCGTTCGACCTGTTCGCCGCGAGCTTCCCCGCCGGCACTTTGGTCGGCGCGCCGAAAGTCCGCGCGATGGAGATCATCGAGGAAATGGAGGAAACGCGTCGCGGCCTGTACGGCGGCACCGCCGGCTATTTCGGCATCAACGGCGATATGGACCAGGCGATAACGATCCGGACCCTCGTCTTCAACGGCGACGAGTACAGCTTCCAGGCCGGCGCGGGGATCGTCGCCGACAGCGTGCCGAAAAAGGAGTATGCCGAGGTGCTGGCGAAGAGCGCGATCCTGCGGAAGGCGCTCAGGATGGCGGGAGAAGGGCTGTGAGCAAAGCGAGCGTCCGCATCCTGCTGATCGACAATTACGATTCGTTCACCTACAACCTCGTGCAGGCGTTTCGCGCGCAGGGCGCCGAGGTGCTCGTCTATCGCAATGACGCGATCGACGTCGGGCAGGCGCTGGCGCTCGAGCCGACCCACCTCGTAATTTCCCCGGGCCCCGGACGGCCCGACGACGCCGGCGTGTCGATCTCGATGATTGCGGCGTTCGCGGGGCGCGTGCCCGTGCTCGGCGTCTGTCTCGGCCACCAGAGCCTGGTGCAGCATTTCGGCGGCCGTGTCGTCCGCGCGCCGCGCCTGATGCACGGCAAGACCTCGCCGGTGACGCACGACGGCAGGACGATATTCGAGGGCCTGCCGCAGCCGTTCGAGGCCGGTCGCTACCATTCGCTGTGCGCGGAGCCCGGCTCGCTGCCGGCGGTACTCGAGGTGAGCGCCACGACGGCCGAGGGCGAGATCATGGGCGTGCGTCATCGCGAACTGCCCGTCGAGGGCGTGCAGTTTCACCCGGAATCGGTGCTGACGCCGGACGGCGACCGCCTGCTGGCCAACTTCATGCGGATGGGAGCGACATGAGCGACGACTACTCAAGGCTCTTGAACCGGGTCCTCGACGGGGGTGATCTCACGGAGGCCGAAGCCGGCCGCCTGATGCACACACTGGCGGACGGCGAGATGGCGCCGGCGCTCGCGGGCGCGCTGCTCGCCGGCCTCCGGGCCAAGGGCGAGACGGCGGATGAGATCCGTGGCTTCGCGACGGCGATGCGGGAGCTCGCGCTGAAGCCGTCGATTTCTCCCGGCACGCCGACGGTAGACACGGTGGGCACCGGCGGCGACGGCTCCGGCAGCCTGAACCTGTCGACCGGCACCGGCCTGCTCGCCGCCGCCTGCGGCGTCCGTGTCGTCAAGCACGGCAACCGCTCGATCTCGAGCCGCTCCGGCAGCGCGGACATGCTCGAATGCCTCGGCCTGAAGCTGCCGCTCGACGCGGCGGCGAGCGCCGCCGCACTGGACGCACTGGGCTTCACGTTCCTGTTCGCGCCCGCTTTTCACCCGGCGATGAAGGCGATCATGCCGGTACGCAGCGCGCTCGGCGTGCGCACCGTGTTCAACATGCTGGGGCCGCTGACGAACCCCGCCGCGCCGCCCTTCCAGCTGATCGGCGCGTGGAGCGCGGCTGCCGCGAAGCTGATGGCCGACACCCTTGCCGGTATGCCGATCGAGCGCGCCTTCGTGGTGCACGGCGAGCCGGGCTGGGACGAGGCGAGCCCGGCGGGCGATTTCCTGCTCTACGACGTGCGGCCGGGGAGCGTGACCGGCCAGACGCGCAGCCCGTCCGACTATGGCCTGGCGCGCTGCGCGCCCGGCGAGCTGGCCGGCGGCGATGCCGCGCACAACGCGGCCGAACTCCAGCGGGTGTTCGCGGGCGAGGATCGCGGCCCGCACCGCGACGCGCTGCTGATGGGTACGTCGCTGGTGCTCGAGCTCATGGGCACGGTCGACGGCCCGGCGGCCGGCGTCGCAAGGGCCGCCGAGGCGCTGGACAGCGGCCAGGCGGCCGGCTTCCTGCGGCGCTGCCGCGAGTACTTTGCCCGGCAATGAGTGATTTCCTGA
>JAOUIH010000161.1 GCA_029884165.1 Gammaproteobacteria bacterium
CATTGCGCATCCGCGACGGCGGCAGCGATCGAGTCGCAAAAAACGAGCTCGCCCTCGGGCGGCATCTGCACGTCAGCGAGCGCGGGCAGCGAGGCGCGGGCGTTGGCCAGCACCGCGCCCAGGTGTTTCGGCGCATCCGGATGCGGGTCGAACACATTGACCCGCCAGCCGTGCAGGAGGAAACGCGCGGCCCAGCCGCCCCCGATGACGCCGCCGCCGACGATCGCCGCCGTCGGCGCAGACCGCTTGCCGGCGTTCAACGCGGCGCCCGCTTCGTGAGCCGGAGTTTTGCCCGGACCTCGTCCGGACCGATCACGCGCGCGCCCATCGCCTCGATGATCGTCACCGCGCGCTCGACGAGCTCTGCGTTGGTCGCGAGCTGGCCCTTGCCGAGGTAGAGGTTGTCTTCGAGCCCCACGCGGACGTTACCGCCCGCGAGCACGGCCGCCGCGACGAACGGCATCTCGTTACGGCCGAGCGAGAACGCGGAGAACACCCAGTCCTCGGGAATGTTGTTGACCATTGCCATGAACGTGTTCATGTCGTCCGGCGCGCCCCAGGGGATACCCATGCAGAGCTGCACCATCACCGGGTTGTCGATCAGACCTTCCTTGACGAGCTGTTTCGCGTACCAGAGATGCCCCGTGTCGAACGCCTCGACCTCGACCCGAACTTCAAGGTCCTGCATCAGCTTCGCCATGCTCTTCAGCATGCTCGGCGTGTTCACCATCACGTAGTCGGCCTCGGCGAAGTTCATCGTGCCGCAGTCGAGCGTGCAGATCTCGGGGAGGCACTCGGCGACGTGTTCGACGCGTTCGGCGGCGCCCGCCATGTCGGTGGCCTTTTCGTTGAGCGGCAGCGGCTTGTCGGCCGAACCGAGAATGAGGTCGCCGCCCATGCCGGCGGTCAGATTGATGACGACGTCGGTGTTCGACTCGCGGATGCGCTCAGTCACCTCGCGGTAGTACGCGACCTTGCGCGACGCCTTGCCGGTCTCCGGGTCCCTGACGTGTATGTGGACCACGGCAGCGCCGGCCTTGGCCGCCTCGATCGCACTCTCGGCGATCTGCTTCGGGCTGCGCGGCACGTGCGGCGACTTGTCCTGGGTGCCACCCGACCCCGTCACGGGGCAGGTGATGAAAACTTCACGGTTCATCTGGAGGGGCATAGCGGCACCTTCGCCAGTGCGTCTTCGACGGAATGTGTTGAGTGGGCCGGGCGTCCCGGGATCGTTATTTTGCGCCCGGTACAGGCATGATCGCGCGGCATACCGGGGGCGGCCACCACTGCGTTGTCTTCTCGTAAACCCGGTGGATCCGCATGCCTGCGCCCAGTAACGGAGTCCGATCGAGCTTAGTCAAAAACCATGCCTCTCACAAGACGACTACCGGCGGCACGGCGCGCGCGTCTTATCGCCTGATGCAATCGCTCGACGTCGTTTGCGTCACGATGTGAACCGGACGAAATGGCCGCGCCGTCGGCCGCACCGTCCTCGGGGATCCCGGATTGCGCCGGGGACGGCGCCACGCTAGCCTCGACCGGTCCTGAAAATCCTGCCCCCCGGGAGGTTGCCATTCAATCGCACGCGCAAATCGTCATCGTCGGCGGCGGCATCATGGGCGTCGGACTGCTCTATCACCTGGCCGAGGAAGGCTGCAAGGACGTACTCCTTATCGAAAAAGGGGAGCTGACGTCCGGCTCGACCTGGCACGCCGCGGGCCAATGCCCGAGCCTCGTGGGCAATTTCAACCTCGCCAAGATACACGCCTACGGAAACTGGCTCTATCCGCGGCTCGAGGAACTGACCGGGCAATACGTCAGCTGGCACTCGTCGGGCGGCATACGGATCGCCCGCAGCAAGGAGGACCTCGAATGGTTCCGGTACCTGAAGGGCATCGCCGACAGCGTCGGCTTCAGGATGGAGATCATCGGCGTCAGCGAAATTCGCAAGCTGAACCCCTTCTACGAGACCACCGGGGTCATCGCCGGGGCGTGGACGCTGGATGACGGGCACGCCGACCCGGCCGGGCTGACGCACGCGATGGCGCGGGGCGCCACGAACATGGGCGCGACGATCGTCAGGCACAACCGGGTAACGAACATCCGGCCGTTGCCGTCCGGCGAATGGCAGGTCGAGACCGAGCAGGGCAACGTGGTCGCCGAGATGGTGGTCAACGCCGCCGGCTGCTACGCCCGGCAGGTATCGCAGATGGTCGGCAGCGACCTGCCGATCTGCAACATGGAGCACCATTACATCGTCACGGGTCCGGTGGCCGAATTCGCCGGGCGCGACGAGGAAATCCCGGTCATGCGTGACCCGTATGCGTCCGCCTATATCCGGCAGGAACAGCGCTCCGGGCTCATCGGCATCTACGAACACGAGAACCTCGCACAGGCCTGGGCACCGAAGGGCTATCCGCCGTGGGAGTCCGACAGCGAACTGTTTCCCGATGAGCTCGACCGGCTGATGCCCTGGCTCGGCCGGGCCATGGAGCGCATGCCGGTGATCGAGCAGGCCGGCATCAAGCGGATCGTCAACGGCGCGATCCCGCACTCGGCCGACGGCCCGCCGATGCTCGGCCCCGCCGCGGGCCTGCGCAATTTCTGGCTCTGCTGCGGTTCGTCTTTCGGCATCGCCCAGGGTGCCGGCTGCGGCAAGTACCTGGCCCAGTGGATGCTGCACGGCGATTCCGAGATCAACATGACCGGCTTCGACCCGCGGCGATTCGGCCCGTATGCCGACGACAAATACATGAAGGCCAAGGGCTTCCAGGACTACGGCAGGACCTATTTCACGCCGCTGCCCGGCGAGGAACTGCCGGGCGGGCGGCCGAACCGCGTCAGCCCGCTGTACGGCAGGCTGAAAGACAAGGGCTGCGTCTACACCGAGACTTTCGGCTGGGAACGGCCGAAGTGGTTTTCAACGGACGGCCGAGACGAGGAACTGAGTTACCGGCGCAACAACGTGTTCGAGACCGTGCGCGACGAGTGCGTCGCCGTGCGAGAGCGGGTCGGCGTACTGGACCTGTCCGGTTTCGCGAAATACGAGGTTACCGGGCCCGGCGCCGAATCGTTCCTCAATCGCGTGCTCGCCAACCGGATGCCCGCGCGCGACGGCCGGATCGTGCTTGCTCACTTCCTGTCGAAAAACGGGCGGATAGCCGGCGAAGTCACCGCCACGCGACTGGCCAGGGACCGCTACTACCTGCTGAGCGCGGCCAGCGCCGAACTGCGCGACCTCGATCACCTGGTCCAGGGGCGGCGGGCCGACGAGACGGTCGAGATCCGGAACGTCACCGACGACCGAGGCGTGCTGGTGCTGGCCGGGCCGAAATCGCGCGACGTGCTCGGGCGGCTTACGGACGCGCCGCTGGACAGCGCGAACTTCCCCTGGCTCACCGGCCGAGAGATCACGGTAGCCGGCGTCCCCGTGCTCGCCCTGCGCGTCAACTACGTCGGCGAGCTGGGCTGGGAACTGCATCCCGCGATGGCCGACCTGGAGGAGGTCTACGACGCGGTCTGGCAGGCCGGCGAGGCATGCGGCATCGCCGATTTCGGTCTCTACGCCGTGAACAGCCTGCGCATCGAGAAGGCATACCGGGGCTGGGGCGCGGAACTGACGAACGAGGTGACGATGCTCGACGCCGACATGGCGAGGTTCCTGGATCTCGACAAGCCGGACTTCGTCGGCCGGGACGCGACGCTGGCCCAGGAGGATGACGAGCGCACGCTCCATCTCGTCTACGTCGAGGTCGACGCCGGCGACGCGGACATACGGGGCGCCGAGCCGATCTTCGCCGGCGACGACTGCGTCGGGCTGACGACCTCCGGCGGCTACGGGCACTACACGGAAAAGAGCCTGGGCTTCGGTTACGTGCCGCCGCGGCTGTCCGCGCCGGGCACGGAACTGGCGATCGGCCTGCTGGGTGAGCGCCGCCGCGCCGTCGTGCTCGGCGAGCCTGCCCATGACCCCTCGAACGCACGCCTGAGAGCCTGACCGTGGCCGACCTGCCGAGGGAATGCGAGACCGTCGTCATCGGCGGCGGGGTCATCGGCTGCTCGATTGCCTACCACCTTGCCGGGATCGGCCTGTCGGACGTGGTGCTGTTCGAGCGCAAGCAACTCACCAGCGGCACGACCTGGCACGCGGCCGGCCTGGTCGGCCAGCTGCGCACGTCGATCAACATGACCAAGCTCGCCCGTTACACGAGCGAACTCTACCGTGGCCTCGAGGCGGAGACCGGCCAGGCGACCGGCTACCGGCAATGCGGTTCGATATCGGTCGCCGCGACGGCCGAACGTTTCGAGGAGCTGAAGCGCAGCGCGTCGATGGCGAAGGTCTTCGGTCTCGAGGTCAACGTGATCGGCGTCAAGGAGATCGGCGAGCGCTATCCCCTCCTGTACACGGACGACCTGCACGGCGGCATACACATCCCGTCGGACGGCTACGCCAACGCGGTCGACATCACGCAGGCGCTCGCGAAGGGCGCCCGCAGCCGCGGCGCCCGCATATTTACCGACACGCCGGTCACGCGGATCCTGACGGACGGCCGCAAGGTCACGGGCGTCAGCACGCCTGGCGGCGACATCCGTGCGCGTAACGTCGTCATCTGCGGCGGCATGTGGTCGCGCGAGCTGGCCGCATCGGTCGGCGTCAACCTGCCGCTGCATGCCTGCGAGCATTACTACGTGCTGTTCGAGTCCGTTGCCGGGCTGCACCCGGGCCTGCCGGTGCTCCGCGACTACGACGCCTGCACGTATTACAAGTATGACGCCGGCAAGCTGCTGGTCGGCGCCTTCGAACCGGTCGCCAAGCCCTGGGGCATGAACGGCATACCGGAGGATTTCTGTTTCGACGAAATCGCCGGCGACTTCGAACACTTCGAGCCGGTGCTGCAGGACGCGATGAAGCGCCTCCCGGCATTGCAGGATGCCGGCATCCAGAAGTTCTTCTGCGGGCCCGAGAGCTTCACGCCCGACGTCCGCTATCACATCGGCGCGGCACCGGAGCTCGACAACTGCTACGTCGCGGCCGGCCTCAATTCGATCGGGCTGCAGTCGGCGGGTGGCATCGGCAAGGTGATGGCCGGGTGGATCCGCGACGGCTATCCGCCGATGGATCTCTGGACGGTCGACGTACGACGCAACATGCCGTTCCAGCGCAACCGCAGGTACCTGCGCGAGCGCGTCGGCGAAAGCCTCGGGCTGCTGTACGCCACCCACTTTCCGTACCGCCAGTACGAGACCGCGCGCGGCGTACGCAGGTCCGCGATCCACGACCGGCTCACCGCGGCGGGCGCCTGCCACGGCGAGGCCTTCGGCTGGGAGCGGCCTAACTGGTATGCGCCGGCCGGTGTCGAGGCGCGCTACGAATACAGCTACGGCCGCCAGAACTGGTTCGGCTACTCGGCCGCGGAGCACCGGGCCGTGCGCGAACGGGTCGCCCTGTTCGACCAGTCGTCATTCGCCAAATTCCGGCTCGAAGGGCGGGACGCACTGCGCGTGCTGAACCCGGTCTGCGCGAACGACGTCGACGTCGCTCCCGGCCGGATCGTCTACACGCAATGGCTGAACGAGCGCGGCGGCATCGAGGCGGACCTGACGGTGACGCGCCTCGACGAGAACACTTTCATGGTCGTCACCGCGGCGGAGACCGAGACCCGGGACTTCCACTGGCTGAAGAGCCGCATCCCGGCGGACGCGCACTGCGTGCTGACGAACGTATCCTCGGGCATGGGCGTCATCTCGATCATGGGACCGCGCTCGCGCGAGCTGCTGCAGCCGCTGACGCCGGACGACCTCGGCAACGCGGCCTTCCCGTTCGCAACCAGCCGGGAGATCGAACTGGGCTACGGGATCGTGCGAGCCTCGCGCATCACGTTCGTCGGCGAGCTCGGCTGGGAACTGTACGTGCCGACCGAGTTCATGCAGGCGATCTATGACGAGATCGTCGCTGCGGGCGAGCCATACGGGCTCGCGCACGCGGGATACCACGCGCTGAACTCGCTGCGCATGGAGAAGGCCTACCGGCACTGGAGCCACGACATCACCGACGAGGACTCCCCGCTCGAGGCCGGGCTCGACTTCGTCGTCCGCTTCGACAAGAAGGGCGGCTTCGTCGGCCGCGACGCACTGCTCAGGCAGCGGGATTCGGGCGTCACCCGCCGGCTGCTGCAGTTCCGGCTCCTCGACCCGGCGCCGCTCGTGTACCACAACGAACCGATCTGGCGCGACGGGGAGCTGGTCGGCCACGTCACGTCGGGCGGCTACGGACACACGCTCGGCGGGTGCATCGG